>DASXQN010000272.1:0-1782 GCA_036507155.1 Anaerolineales bacterium | reverse complement strand
GGCGCAGACGATGGACGGCGACTTTGAAGGCCCCGTCGGTCATGTCCAGCGAACGGGCCGCCTCGGCTGCAGTCGCGCCGTCCTCGGATGGGATCAGCCAGCGCCTCAGAACCTCGAACCGCTGCGTCTCGCCACGGTCCTGCGCTTCCGCTTGCAGGACGCTCATTGCCTTCTCCACGATGGAGAGCGCCCATTGGCGATCGAAGAAGGCATCCGGGGGAAATCCGTGCGGATCGGCCACACCGAGCGGCGCATGCTCCTGTCGCTCGGAACGGTCGTGGCTCGGGGCCGCGTCGAGTGACTGTGGCGTTTGGCCGCTGCCCCGTTTCTCGGCCGACGTGCGATCTGCCTGGTCGGACAGGAAATGCTTGACCGCTCCCAGCAGGTAGGAGCGGAAGCGACCTCGCGTACGTTCGACCCCCTTCAGGCTGTCCCCTTCGAGCAGCTTGGCAAAGAACTGGTGCGTGAGATCGCGGGCGTCGTCGCGGCCGGCTCGATAGCGCCCGATGAACGCTTCGACGGGGGCGTAGTAAGCTTCGCACAAGTCGCGCAGCGCATGTTTGGCTTCCGCCGACTCACCCCGTGCCGCGAGAACCCCAGTCCACTGCGTGGTGCCAAAGGCGCTGGCGGAACGATCATTCTGAGAAGGATTCACTCGTCGATACCCGAATCGGGAGGCTTACCACGAATCTGGGGCGGCGGAGCGACGTCTTTTGGCGAAGGAGCGCCTTCGGGCCGCATTAGTTTTGGCGAAGGAACGCCTTCGGGCCGCATTGGAGCGGCTGGTGCGCGGACGGGGGGAACTTTTGACCTCAACAGAAAAATCGGGCCGGCGAGAAGCAGAAGGCTGACGACCAGCGGCAGAAGCAGTACCAGGATTACCGCACGGGAACTGGGCGGCGTGCCGAGTTGGTGGGCGGGCGTATTGCCAGGTGCGTAGCCTGTGGCCGTAACGATCGCGGCGCGGATGGCGTTAAACCAATCGGCAACGAATCGGTTGAAACGAAAGGCAGGCCCGAACCAACCCTCGAAGGGCGTAAAGAAAAGTCGCTTGGTCTGACCGCGTTCTTTGTAGGTTACGCTGATGAAGTCCAGACCCGAAGGACTCATCACCCGCGGGTAAGTGCCGATACTGAGGTCGACGATCGCGGCCAGTGGGATGACGGTGGTCGTCCCGGCCCGTGCAAAGGAGAGATGGCGATCGTCGAGAACCATCTGGGCCTTGCGAAACAAAAGGAACATTTGACCGTCGAACGTGGCGAGCTGTTCCGGAGTGCTAATGAAGCTGGTGGCGACGTTGATCGGGCGCGGCGCCGCAGGGTCCGCGGAAGTCCCCGCTCGGGCCGGGTCGGGATCGTTGACGACGGTCATCATTTGCGTCCGCATTTCGCCGATCGTCTGGTAACGAAGCTCCGGCGTATGCTCCAGGGCCCGCAGCACAATAGCATCCAGCCGCACGTCGATCTGCACCTTACGCGACGGCGGCTCAAATTTCCCTACCGGCAGCTCGCCCGTGAGCAGCTCGTAAAGAACCACGCCGAGCGAGTAGATGTCGGCGCGATGATCCGCCTGCGCGGAGTGCGCAGACTGCTCAGGCGCCATGTATCGCGGCGTGCCCAGCGCGCTGTCCTGCGTGAGGCCCGGCGAATCAGTCACAGCAGCCCCGGAAGCGGGATCGAGGGCGGCGCCCATGATCCGCGCGATGCCGAAGTCCGCGACCTTTACACGGCCTGCCTTATCCAGCAGGAGGTTCTCAGGCTTGATGTCGCGATGCACGATGCC
>DASXQN010000271.1:0-4741 GCA_036507155.1 Anaerolineales bacterium | reverse complement strand
GCTGGCCGTCACCAACCGGGATTACGACAAGGCCTACGCGTACCTGGCCGACCTGAAGAACAAGCCCACCTACGAGGAATTCCGCCAGTCCTTCCTGAACGGCATGGTCAACTCCGATAACGTGGCCGTGGATGTGGGTGAACAGCAGATAGACGGCGACGTGGCTTCCGTGGAACTGAACTTGATCTACGCGTCCAGCGATCCGTTCTCCTCCAGCTACAGAAACCTGGATCACGCCGCGCTGGTTCGGCAGGATGGGGACTGGAAGATCACCTCCATGCCCTACAATTTCTGGGATTACAACTGGTATCAACCGTCTGGGCCCGTCAACGACTGATCGAGGAAAATGTCATGAAAACCGTCCGACGCCTGTACTTTTACGCCGTTGCATTTGTCAGTTTGGAAGTTGTACTGTGGGGATTGATCGGTTTGCTGCGCACGACCTTCAACGCGCCGGAGTTCGGCTCTGCCCAGGCGCTGGCTCAGGCGCTGGCCCTGATCCTGGTAGGCGTGCCGATCTTCCTCGTCCACTGGCTGTGGGCGCAGCGGGTCTCCAGGCAGGATGAGCAGGAGAAGACCGCCAGCCTGCGTGCCGTTTTCTTCTACGCGATCCTGTTAAGCACGCTTATACCGGCCGTGCAAAACCTGCTGGCGTTGATCAACCGGCTGTTGTTGGGCGCGGCCCGGCTGTCGGTGGAACGAGCGCTGTTCGGGGGCTTCCAGACCTGGCCGGATAACGTGATCGCCATCCTGATGAATCTTTTGGTGGCGGCCTATTTCTGGAATATCCTGCGCGGCGAATGGAAGACACTGCCCGATACCGAAAACTTTGCCGAGGTGCGCCGCCTATACCGCTATATCTGGGTGCTGTACGGCCTGCTGATGGTGGTCTTCGGCGCGCAGCAGATACTGCGCTATATCTTCTACATCCCGGCCGGCACGTTGGGCGGACTGAGACGCGAGACTTTCGTCAATGCACTGGCGCTGCTGGTGGTTGGGACGCCGATCTGGGTTTACTCCTGGCGGCTCGTGCAGGACTCCCTGCCGGATCCCGCGGAGAGCGGCTCGACTCTACGCCTCGGCGTTCTCTACGTGCTCGCGTTGAGCGGAGTCATCACCGTCCTGACGGCTGGCGGCAGCGTGCTGGACATCCTGCTGCGCCGGCTGCTCGGCGAGCCGATGGGCTGGTCCGATCTTATCCAGCAGATCGGCGGGCCCATTTCGATCGGCGTGCCGCTGGCCGCCATCTGGGCATATTACGGGCGCTGGCTGGATCTGCATATCCAATCTTCGGCACAGGGCCCGCGCCGGGACGGCCTCAAGCGGCCTTACTATTACATCCTTTCATTTATTGGCCTGACCACCGCATTCATCGGTGTGACGCTGCTCATCTCGTTCATGATCGATCTGGCCACTGGCCGGGCGGCGATCGTCGGGGACGTGTTTCGAAACCAGTTGGCTGGCGCGATCTCGACCATCGTGATCGGCCTGCCGTTGTGGCTGGCGATGTGGCGTCCGATGCAGGCGCAAGCCGCGCAGGAGACGGATGCGGGCGATCACGCGCGGCGGTCCGTGGTGCGGAAAGCCTACCTATATCTGGTACTGTTCGCATCGGTGATCGGCGGGATGGTCGCCGCCGTCGTGCTGGTCTTCACATTGATCAACTCGCTGCTGGCGTCGGACGCGGTCAGTAATCTCGTCCCCACCATTTTGAATTCCCTGCAGCTGTTGCTGCTCTTCAGCGTAGTATTGCTCTATCATCTGCTGGCATTGCGCCGCGACGGCGCCTCGGCGGCCGACGCGCTCTTGGAAAAACAAAGCGCATTTCCGCTGCTGGTCTTCGATACCGCCGACGGAAAGTTCGGCGAGTCGATGAAAGCCGCGCTGGCCGAGCAGTCCCCGAATCTGCCTGTGACGGTGGTCGCCGCCGCGCAGCCGGTGCCCAAAGATCTCAAAGCCGCCGCGGTCGTGCTGCCCGGATCGCTGGCCATCGATCCGCCGGAGTCGCTGCGGACCTGGCTGCACGGGTTTAACGGGAAGCGGCTCATCGTCCCAGATACTGCCGCAAGTCGCGCTGAGCCTGTCGAAGCGCAGTCAAACCGCGCGCCGGCGGTGGTATGGACCCAGGACGCGCAGCAAGCCGCGCTGTGGGCGCGCGCGCTGGCCGAGGGTCAGGAGTTCCGTCCGCCAACCACGCGACGCACCTCGGCGTTTATGGTGGTCGCCTACATCTTCGCCGCGTTGTTCGCGCTGGAGTTGTTGTTCGTGCTGTTGGCGTTCGGCTTCGCGGCCATAAGCGGTTTTTGATTAATGATATACTTTCGCCAACATTTTTTTCAGCGAGTGCTGCGCCCGTATTCAAATCCAGATAAGGCGCGGCACAAGAGGGCCAGGCCATGAAAGTCATCGTCCTGCAAGAGAATCTGGCGCGCGGATTGGGCATCGTGTCGCGCGCGGTCTCACCCCGTGGGACCCTGCCGGTCTTATCCAACGTTTTGATCGCCTCCGACGAGGGGCGCCTGCGGCTGTCCGCCACCAATCTTGAATTGGGCATCACCTGTTGGATCCCGGCGCGCATCGAGCAGGAAGGTTCGACCACCGTGCCGGCCCGCACCTTTTCTGACCTTGTGAACACGCTGCCCGGGGATCAAGTGCAGCTGGTGCTCAACCCCAAGACTCAGAATTTGAACCTCAAAGGCGGGACGTCCAACAACGATATCAAGTGCATCGACGCGCAGGAGTTTCCGCCCCTGCCGGTGCCGGACCTCGACGGCGCGGTGCAGTTGAACGTGGCTGACTTCAAAGAGATGATCCAGCAGGTGGCCTTCGCGGCCTCCACGGATGAGGCCCGCCCGGTGCTGATGGGGGTGCTGGTCAACGTGGAAAAGGATCAGATCACGATGGCGGCCGCGGACGGGTTCCGCCTGTCGGTGCGCAAAGCCGCGCTCGCCGCGCCGGCCGCGCATCCGATGACAATCATCGTACCGGCCCGCGCGCTGAACGAGCTGGCGCGCGTTTCCGGCGACGGCGCAGAGCTGATCCAGATGGTCGTGCCGAAGGGCCGCGGCCAGGTTGTGTTCCGGATCAAGGACGTGGAAGTGGTCTCGCAGTTGATCGATGGCACATTCCCCGACTACCAGCAGATCATCCCGCGCGCCTATAAATCCCGCACATTGGTTTCCACCGCTTCCATGTTAAAGGCCTGCAAACAGGCCGAGATCTTCGCACGCGAAGGCTCGAACGTGGCGCGGCTGGACATCAAATCGGCCAAGAGCGACATGCAGCCCAGCGAGGTGGAGATCTCCGCCACGTCTGAGGAGACCGGCAAGAACGAGACCATCGTCGAGGCCACGGTGGATGGTGGCGGTGTGCTGATCGCATTCAACGTCAAGTTCCTGCGCGAGGCGCTGGAGATTATCCGCACACCCAACGTGGCGCTGGAGACCTCGACCGCCAACGCGCCGGGCGTGGTTCGGCCGGTGGGCGACGACAATTTCCTGCACGTGATCATGCCGATGCATTTAGGGTAGTCTGCTAGTCTGCTAGTTTGATAGTCTGATAGTTGGGTAGTCGGTGACGAGGCTTCGCTGTAAAAGGCGAGGCCTGATGTTTTAACGCGAAAGGCGCGAAATTGGCGAATGCCGCGAATACTTAAAGGGCTTTTCGCGTAATTCGCTCTTTTCGCGAAATTCGCGTTAAACACTTTCGGACGATCATGGGCCAATTTGGTAAATCGTAAAGCGCTGGTTATTGAACACCACCGTTAACCCCACATTCGTACATGTCTCCGGTTCGGCCACCTGTCCGTTGCTGCCCTGTTTCTCGTGAAACACCAGGTAATCGCCGCGGCCCAGGTCCTCGCACCGGTCGGTCATGAAAGCGTCCCGGTCGGTGAACAGCCGCATGGCGCGCGGCTTGAAAAAGATGACGACGCTGTCGGCGGGTGTCTCCGTCCGCACGAACTCGAACATCTGCGCGCTGACCGGGTCGAACGGCCCGTTAATGGTGCGTCCGTTCTGCAGATTGACCCAGCCCTGCTGCGCCGTAACGAAGAGCGACAGGACGATCAGCGCAGCCGCCAGTCCCTGGCCTGCGCGGCGGACCATGGGCCGCGCCGCGGCTGGGAGTTTTTCCAGGCTGAACTGCATTCCCTCGGCGGCGATCAGCAACATCAACGGCAGGATGGGAAACAGGAAGCGCAGTCCCTGCCGCTCGGGCCACGAGATGAAGACCGCAAAGGTCAGCAAGCCATATGTAAGCAGCGCCGCATTCTTGCGCGGGTTCGCGATCACGCCCACAAAGAAGCAGAGCAGCATCAGGCCGGAGAAGAGCCATCCGAGCGGAAGGTCCTGGAAGATGCCGATGGGCAATCGCAAATAGTACAGGGCGTTGTCCAGCAAACGCTCCGCGCTCAACATGGAATAATGTGTTAAGTGAGAGGCCTCACCGCCCGGCAGCAGCAGGTATTGCAAGCCCGCCAGCGCGCCGAAGCCGAGATAGGGTGAAAGTACAGCCGCGAGGTTTTCGCGGATCGCCTGCATCGACCGAAGCCGCATCCATTGCGCGACTGCCAGCGCGCCCAGCAGGAGCAGGCCGTTCGTGCGCAGCATAAAGGCGGCACAGATTACGGCGCCGATCAACGCACCGGCGCGCACCGACGGCGCGGCCTCGTCCGCGCGCAGGACCTTGTCGATCAGGAAGATCGCCAGCGTGGAGAAAAATAAAAATGGGATATCTGAAA
>DASXQN010000270.1:0-1929 GCA_036507155.1 Anaerolineales bacterium | reverse complement strand
GTCGAGTTCATCGCCAACCTGCCGACCGAAGAAGTCTTCACACTTCCGCACCGTGAGCAGGTTGAGGGCAGCGTGCGCGCCACACTTCCGTTGAGCTACGGCGGGACCTTGATCGAGGATTTCAGCCTCACCATCAAAGGCGGGCATGTGGTGCAGGCCAGCGCCAAAAAGGGCGAGGCGATCCTCAAGAAAATGGTCGAGGCGGACGAGGGCGCGGGACGCTTCGGCGAGGTCGCGCTCGTGCCGGTCAGTTCGCCGATCGCGCGCCGCGGCCATCTGTTTTACGATACCTTGATCGATGAGAACGCCTCCTCACATCTGGCGGTCGGGCGCGCCTATCGCATCTCCATGCAAGATGCCGAGGGCCTCAGCGAAGAGGAGTTCATGCAGCGCGGCGGCAACGTCAGTATGTCGCATGTCGATTTCATGATCGGGTCGGACAAGATGAACATCGACGGCGTGCGGGCGGACGGCACGCTCGAGCCGGTGATGCGCAAGGGCGAATGGGCCTTTGAAGCCTGATCCACCAGCGCTATGACTCACCAAAGAGCCTCATGCTGAGGCTCTTTTTTATCCGGGAACATCGATTATACTGACGCAAATTTCCCGCTGAATCAAAATATATATGTCAACACTTCGCTCCCGCCTTGGTGCATTCTCGGAAGGATTGCCGCCCGCGTACTGGCTGCTCTGGCTCGGCACGCTGATCAACCGGCTGGGCGGTTTTGTGATCCCCTTCCTTACGCTGTATCTCACGCAGCGGCGCGGGATCGCGGTCAGCCAGGCCGCGTTGATGGTCTCGCTATTCGGCGCGGGCTCGTTCATCGCGCAGCTGGTGGGGGGCGAGCTGACCGACCGTCTCGGCCGCCGGCCGGTGATGCTGATGAGCTTCCTGGTCACGCCGATCGCGACCGTGTCCCTGGGATTGGTGCAATCCGTCGCCGTGATCGCGGCATGGACCTTCGTCGTTGGTTTCTTCACGGATCTGTACCGGCCCGCAGTGGGCGCAGCCATCGCGGATCTGGTCCCGCCCGAGGCGCGCACGCGTGCCTACGGCTACAACTACTGGGCCATCAACCTGGGTGCGGCCATCGCGCCGCTGGTCGCCGGCTTGCTGGCCCGCTCCAACTACCTGGCGCTGTTCATCGGCGACGCGCTCACCACGCTGGCGTTCGGGCTGATCGTGCTGATCGGCATCCGCGAGACGCGGCCAGCGGAAGCGCACGCCGCCGGCCATCGATCGCCGCGCGAACGGATTATCCAACTGCGCAGCGAGCCGATCCTGCTGTGGTTCAGCCTGATCGCCTTGTTCATCGGCTCCATTTACATGCAGGGCATGGTGACGCTTCCCCTCGATATGCAACAGCACGGCCTTGGGCCCGAGAAATACGGCCTCGCGGCGGCTGTCAACGGCATTTTGATCGTGCTGATCAGCCTGCCCGCCAGCAACCTCGCGAGCCGTTGGCCGCGATTCCGGGCCATGGCGGCCGCGGCCCTCCTGCTCGGAATAGGCTTTGGGTTCACCGCGTTTGCGACGACCCTGCCGCTGTTTGTGATCAGTGTCGCCATCTGGACGTTGGGTGAGATCATCGCGTCCGCGGTAGCGCCGGCGATCATTGCGGACCTTGCCCCCATCGAGCTGCGCGGCCTGTACCAGGGCATCTTCGGATCGATGTGGGGGCTTTCCTTCTTCATCGGTCCCGTGATCGGCGGCTGGATCTTTGAGCACATCGGCGCGATGGCGTTGTGGAGCGGCTGCTTTGCGCTGGGAGTTCTGCTTGCTGGCGCGTATCTGTTGCTAGGCGGACCCGCGCAACGCAGATTGAAGCAAGCCATGCCGTACGCGCAGAGCTAGCGGCAAAATGGCCGGCTTGGTTTTGTGCGATAATTGACAGACCCATTCGGAGAAATGCCGATGCCCGCCTCGAA
>DASXQN010000269.1:0-2783 GCA_036507155.1 Anaerolineales bacterium | reverse complement strand
CGATAGGCGTGCTTGAAAACGGCCGTTACTTGCCTTTGTTTTCCGGAAGCGGCGATCGCAGAGAGTCCGGTTGGATAGCCGATCTCGGCGTCCGGCTGCGTGTCGAATCGCTCGCAGGCACGGAAACAATCCTCGAGGGTTTTCGGACCGTGGTTTGTGATCACGACCGTATCCCCGATAAAACAATAGCCGCAGTGGAAATCGCAGCCGAGCATGCCGAAGGTCAGCGCGTTGGTGCCCGGAAACACGTGGAAGAATGGTTTCTTTTCGATGGGATCGGATTGTAGTGCGGCCACGTAGCCCCAGGGCACGCGCAATGTCCCACCCTGGTTGAAGCGCACCTGGCAAATGCCGCGCTTGCCTTCGCGGATCAGGCAGCGGTGACCGCACGCAAAGCAGCGTACCGAATTGTCTTCGGCTTTTTCATATAACTCCCCTTCAACCGTCAAACCGTCCAGGATTTCAGCAAAGGTGGTCATGGACTGATTCCTGTTGCACGATCCTGCTGATCAAAAGCCTGTACTTCCTAGATGGCCAGCAGGACTTCCTTCAAGCGTTCGACCTCTTCAAGTGTATTGTAATGCGCTGCACCGACTCGCACCATGCCGCCGCTGTCTTCCAGCCCCAGCCGCTCGGTGACGTTGATGGCGTAGTAGTTTCCGTCCCACACATAGATCCCCTGCGCCGCCAATTTTTCGGCCACAGCCCGCGGGGCCAGGTCGCGGAGGCGGAACGAGAAAGTCGCCACGCGGTCCTCCAGGCGGCGGACATCTGTCAGACCGTAGAGCCGCAGCCCGGGCACGGACTCGAGCGCCGAGAGCAGTGCGCGCCCCAGTTCGAACTCGTAGGCGCGAATGGCGGACATCGCCTGCTTTAACTTTAACGAACGGCCGGCGTATCCGTTCTCATGCAAGCCCTCCACTTGTTCGCCCCCGAAGCGCTCCCCCAGCCATTCGAAGTATTCGATGGCGCCCAGCACCCCGGCCAGGCCCTCGTGATTTTGCGTGCCGGTCTCGAATTTCCCGGGGAGCTTGTTCGTTGCCGGGCGCACCTTGTAAGCAAACAATTTTTCGAGCCGCTCACGCTTCCCGTACAGGATGCCTGCATGCGGTCCGAAGAATTTGTAGGCTGAAGAGACCAGGTAATCGCAGTCCAGCTTCTGCACATCGATCGGTCCATGCGGCGCGTACTGCACCGCATCCACATAGACCGGCACACCGGCCTCATGCGCCATGTTTATGATCCTGGAGAGCGGGTTGATCGTCCCAAGCGAATTCGACGCATATCCCACCGCCAGCAGGCGCGGCTTGCGCGCCAGGGCCTTTTGCAGGTCGTCCAGCTTAAGTGTGCCGTCTTCCACGTCGAAGTCCACCCAGATGACGTTGCAGCCACGGTCCTGCGCGGCCAAAACCCAGGGCGTGACGTTGGCGTCGTGATCCAGCCGCGTCAGCACGATCTCATCGCCCGCCTGCCAGTCGCGCGCGATCGAACGGCTGATATGCAGCGTCAGCGTGGTCATGTTCGCGCCGAAGACGATCTCTTCGGGGCTCCCAGCATTGTAAAAGTCCGCCATGGCGCGGTGAGCCTCATCCAGGATGGCGTCGGAGGCGATGCTGGTGGCGAAGGCGCCCTCGTGATTGGCGTTGTTTTCGAGCAGGTATTGATTGATGCGGTCGAGGGACGGCTTCGCGATCTGCGTGCCGCCGGGATTGTCGAAGAAAATGGCCGAAGGTGCCGGCGTTGGCCCGGCCGGGCGGTTCAGCGAAGGGAATTGACTGCGAATGAGGGACAGGTCGAGGGCCATACAGGAGCCTCCGGGGAGCGTGATTGGATTATAGCCCTGAACCGTTGCCTTCCGCGCCGGAAAACGGTAAGATTCGGCCCGCCGCATGAAATCCTTCGATCCTCTCTACAACGACGTCGCCAAGATCGAATTGCACTGTCATCTGGAGGGCGCCATTCGCACGCAGACCATCCTGGATATTGCCCGCGAATATCGGCTGGATCTGCCCGCGCATGCGGAGGCCGAGCTCGACCGCCACGTGAAGGTGCGCACGCAACTGCGTGACCTGCAGGCGGTGCTGGATGCCTTCCAGATCGCACAACACAGCATCGCTTCGCCTGCGGTGGTCGAGCGCATCGCCTGGGAACTCTTCGAGGATTCTGCGCGGCAGAACATCAAGTTGTTCGAGGTGCGCTTCTCGCCGGATTGGGCATTCAGCGGCCATCAATTGAACTGGGACGAGGCGTTGGACGGGATCCTGCGCGCCCGCGCACGCGCCGAGCGCGAGTTCGACATGGCCATCGGCCTGATTGCCATCACCTCCAGAGGCCTGGGCGCCGAGTCATGTGTGAAGACGGTGGACTGGGCTATCCGCTGGAAGGAGCACATCCTGGCGATCGACCTGGCCGACAGCGAGGCCCTGCACCCGATCCAAGAGTTCGCCGGGCCGGTGAGGCGCGCCAAGGAGGCGGGGCTGAAGCTGACGGTGCACTCGGGTGAAGACACGCCGGCTTCGGCCGTGGTCGATACCATCCGCACCGTCAATCCGGATCGCATCGGGCACGGCATCCATATCGTGGATGACCCGGCCGCGATCGAGCTGGTCAAAGAGCGCGGCATCACGCTGGAGGTCAATCCGTGGAGCAATTACCTCACCAACTCGGTGCGGCGCATCGAGGAGCATCCGCTGAAGAGGTTGTTCGATCTCGGCGTGCGGGTGACCATCAACTCCGACGACCCCGAACTGCTGGATACGAACCTCAACAATGAGTATCGTATT
>DASXQN010000268.1:0-5913 GCA_036507155.1 Anaerolineales bacterium | reverse complement strand
CGCGGTCGCCGCGCCCTCGCTGTACCAGTCGAACTCACCGGTCGAGGTCGCGGCGTCGAGCTGGGCCAGGGATTCCGCTTCCAGGTTGAGCTGATCGCGAATGAACCACTTCTCTGAGATGTACTTGTCGTTGGGTTGCAGCGACGGGAAATCATAATTGTTTACCGACATCAAATACACACGATCCCATTCCAGGCCCTTGGACTTGTGCATCGTCGTCACCACGACCTTCCCGGCATAGCGCGCGGGATCAAAACCCGAATCGTCCGCAGAGAAACCGATGAAGCGCCGCTCGTTGCGCGCGATCACCCCCAATTCATCGGCGAGCTCCGGCAAGCGCCACTCGGGATGGTCATCTGAGCCGCGCTGGAGCACGAGGGCAAGTTTGTGCGCGAGTGCGAGATCCGGGGGTTCGGTAAACAACTCTTGCGCCAGCGTGAGGATCATCTGGTCGATGGGCAGGACGGTAGTCCCATGCCAGCGGCGGACGACCTCGCGGAAGGACTGCAGTTCGAGCGAAACGGACTCCGGTTCGGACTCGCCGACGGCTGTCAGCCACGAGCCGGCGGCTTCCACGGCTGGAAACAAATACTCCTCGACACGCGGCGCCTTGCGGATCAGATCGCTCACGCGTGAATACAACTCCGTCATTGCGAGGAGGGCTTCGCCCGACGATCGCGGAGCACGTGGGCCCGTGAGGGTATCACGTAGGGAAGCAATCTCCTCAACGCCGTGGAAGATTGCTTCGCTCCCTGCGGTCGCTCGCAATGACGGGTGGTCTTCGCGCCACGCGCGCCGCCAAACCTGGTACGCCTTTGCGAGTTTCGACGCCGAGGCCGGGTCGGCCAGATAATTCACCACATTGCCGAGCACGCCCGCCGCAGCGCGGGTGTTGGACGTGCTCGACAAGAATTCAACGTATTCGATCTTGCGTTTCTTGAGCGCATCGATAAGCTCCACGCCGCGCGTATTACGCGGCACCAGTACCGCGACGGTCGAGTCCGCGTGAGCTTTCAGCCAGCTCTCAACCGATTTGACCACCGCTTGAACTTCTTCTTCGGGCGTGAACTTGTTGGCGACCAGGCGGAGGCCGTCCGCGTCCGGAGCGGGATTGGGTTGCGGGTCATCCGAGGCCGCCGGCTGGATGTGGGGAACGGTCAGGGCATCGCGGGCTGCACGCACGGGATGGGCGGCGTTGGTCCAGTCGATCAAGTGATTGGCGAGGTCGATGATGATTTGCTGGGAGCGTCCCGAGACGGGCAGCTGGTTGCGGGAGTCCGCTTCCTCTGCGATGAAGTTTCGCAGGAGGCGCGGGTCGGCTGTCGTGAAGGTCTCAAAGATGGCCTGGTTCGGATCGCCGACGCGCACCCAGTTGCCGCCCGCGGAAATCTTGCGCAGGATATCCTCCTGGATGCGGGAGGAGTCTTGTGCCTCGTCTTCGAGGATGTATGGGAATCGGTACTGTAGACGCGCCAGGTATTCCGCATCGCTGTCGAGGATCTGATATGCCAGGCGGATAAGGTCATCGAAATCGACCGCGCCGCGGTAGGTGAGTGCGCGTTGGTAATCCGCGTAGATCTCAGCGCCCATGCGCGCGAGGGGGAGCGGCCCGGGCGCGGCGTCAAGGCGGACGCGCAAGTCCTCCGGCGTAAGCCGGCGGTCCTTCGCGGAGCGGATGAAGGCCAGCGCCAGGCCATGGACCAATTCCGGCAATTGTTGGCGGCGCACCCAATCGCGCTTCGAATCCTCGAGCATCGGATCGATCAAGTCATCCAGATCGTTCGGGTGCGCAGCCAGCCATGCGTGCGCGGCGTCTTTGCGGATGAAATCAGCCTCGCGGTCGTCCACGATCTGGAAGCGGTCTTCCAGGCCGGCCAGCGCCGGCTTCTCACGGACGATGTCGTGCGCCAGTCCGTGCAGCGTGCGGACGCGGTAACCGAGGTGCGGGATCAGGCCGCGCTGCACTACCAGCTTGCCGATGCGCGAGGAGAAGTTGTCTACCGCGGAGTTGACCAATGTCACGATCAACACGTCTTGATCGCGGGCTAGCGCGCCGCTCGAGATGATCTGCGCTGCCAGTGCGCTAAGCGTAAAGGTTTTGCCGGAGCCGGGGACAGCGGAGATGCCAAGCTTGCCGCCGCGGTAACGGAGGATGTCGGTCTGGGAGGGGCGGAAGGTGAAGGGGAGTGTCATGGGGAGAAGTGTCACGTGTCAAGTGTCATATCTCGCGTGTCACGTGGGCTTGCTGCGAGCGCTCGCATTGATGGACCTTATCTCCCGCCACTGCGCCCAGAACAGTAAGCCCATCACGAGCGTATTCACGATCCCGGCTGAGCCGAGTACGGTATCCGCCGCGCGGCGCTTGATCGTCAGCACACTTGGTAGCAAAAACATGGAGTACGCCATCCCGGAGACGATCTGATAGCCGACCGCGAGGTACCACAAGCGCGGGACATAGAATGCCACCAGGAAGGAGAGCACATCCGCAAGATAAAAGTAGCGGTCGTGCATTTTGGGCAGGAAGAACGGCACCAGGGCCGCTGAGGCCAGCGCGCACAACAAGATAACCTCGGGCGTGAAATCCTTGATCTTTCGCGTGTACACCCAGACCCAGAAGGCAATCACCAGGACCGTCAAGACGCTGCCGATCCACAAGGCCGGCGCGTAGAACTCGGCCGGGATAAAGTTGTACAGCGTGGGCGCATGCATGGACAATCCATTGTATTCGTCCGCCTGGCTGAGATAGATGGTCATCAGATCCAGGAACGGACGGCCCGTCAACCATGCAGGGATCATCATCAATGCGTACACGAGGGGGATAATCCCGAAGGACCACCAGGGAATGTGCTTCCGAACAGCCAGGAGCAGGAGGAAAGGGGCCAGAAAGATCGGCAACGCCTTGAAGGAAAACGCGATCCCCAGGAATATCATAGCGGCCAGCGGTTGCTTCATGATCAAGTAGTAAAGACACACGAGCAAGAAGAATGTGTAGACCGAATCGGCTTGTCCCCAGAATGCGCTGTTGAGGAAAATGGTGGGGAGCAACAGAAAGCCCGCTGCGCCGAGCAACGCCGTCGCGCCTTGCGCGTATTTGATCTTCAAGATCCTGAACACGACGAACGCATTGCACAGGTCAAAGAAAATCGAAATCAATTTGATCGCGGCGACCTTGGGCAGGAAGGATGCGGTGGTCGTGGCGAGCGCCAGCAGATACAGATACGGCGGCGTGTAGTTAGAGAACGGTTCACGCAGCGCTCTGAATCCGTCCGTCGCGATCTGATCGTACCAGCCGATCAACCAGTCCTTCATGTCGAAAGACACAAATGACAGACCGCTTGCGCGGATTCCCAGCCCTGCCAGTACGAACAGGACAGCCAACCACGTCAGCTCGCGCTCGTTTGTTCCCGGGCCGGCCTGCATAACCTACTCCGGCTCTCCGGCGTTTTGCAGGACCTGCTGAAATGCCCGCATCAGCGCGCCGCGCTGCTCGAATCCCGTTTCGCCCAGGTCGCTCAGCCCGACGTAGATCCGCTCGCGGCAGCGGCGCAACAATCCGCTCACGAGGCGCGCCAGCGACTCGGCATCCGCCTGCACCTCGTCCGCATCCGTCCACAGCCGGCCCGCCGACGAGTCCCATTCGCGGCTGAGGACGTACGGATGCGTCAGCGGCTGCGCCAACCGCTCGGTCCAGCCTGACGCGCCGATATCCAGCCAGAATTGCACGCGCACCGGTCGATTCGTCATCAGGAACGAGTACGCCGGCGCAACCAGCACAGAATCGTCATCCGCCGTCCGATAGGACTCGAGGTACTGCGCCGCGATCACGCCGTCTTGCAGCATGGCCATGTACTCGCGTCCGAGGTCGAAATCCGGCGTATCCAGACCGACCAGCGAGGGCTCCATGGCCATGCGAAATTTGCGGATCGATTCGATCAGGCTTGCAGCTACGCGCGCCTCGTCCAACTTGCGATGGAATCCGTAGCCGGCTTGCGACAGCAGCTCGCCAAACAATTTGCGGAGGAAAAAGTCGAGCGGCAGCGCGCTGCTTTCACGGTAGGCCTTCAGCCAATCGCGCAGTAGCGCGTATTTGTTGCCTACGACGAACGTGATACGTTCCTGCATGTCGGGCTTGATCTCGCCGAACGTCGACAGCCGGAGATCCTTGGCGCGATACGTGATCTCGGCCAGCAATTGTGCGCGCACAAGATCGGTATCCAGCGCGAGCATGAACGCATGCGCCACATCGAAGCGCGAAGGATGCAGATTCCAGTGGGGATGGGCGAGCGCGGCCAACGTCAAGAGGACCGCACTGGCGGGCTCGGAGCGCAACGAGCGCGAGGGCCGGTGTGACCGAACCGGAATTCCTGCGGCCTGCAACCGGTCCATCAGAGAGAAGCGCAGCGCATCCGAGAGGTACGGGGACAAGATCACGATCTCGGATGGAGGCAAGAAGTCGATCGTGATCAACGACCGCACCTGCATCACAATTGCGTCCAGCAACTCCGGATAAAAACGCGCGGACAAGATCTCAAAGGCGCCGGTCGCGCCGCCGGTTTCCTCGTGCGTGGGGGATCGGGAAAATGGAACGTCTGGTGCGATCGCGTCGACCAGTCCCGCGCCAAGGTCTTCCACGGCTGGAGACGTCACGAACGAATCTTCGAGGGCTGCCTGCCGATCACACAATTCCCTCAAGGCCCAACCCGTCTGAGGGTCCGCGCCGAGGAAGCGACGGTATCCGCCATCGTCGTCGTAGATCAGGAGCGCGGAGCGAACTTGCGGCAGCCACTCGCGCACCAGGTCGTGAGCGCGTGGAATATCCTCCTCCACGTTGTCGTAGATCAGGTGATGATAGCGCTGGGTGAGGTGTGCGCGCACAATCGGATCGGGCCACAGGATGTTCGTGAACACTTCAAGCTGCAGAGAGAAGTCGAGCAGGTTGTGCTCAAGGCAATATGCCCGAAAGAGATTTGCGCTGGCTTGAACGTCCGCGTAGACGCGGCGCTGGGAGGGGTCGCCCAACCAGGCCGAGTCGAGACGCGCGCCGATCTCGGTGTGCGGAAATCCCACCGCGGCGGCCTTGTTGAGGTTGTCGAGGATCTGGGAGTACAGGCGATTGCGGTCGATCGTGATCGATTGAAAGTAACCTTCGTCCAGCAGCGGACGGACGAGATGCGCCATGTAGTATTGCGCCGTTTCGAGGGTGAGGAAGACCGGTGGCCGATCAGGCTGCGCGAAGCCGGCGCGCTCTGCAGCCAGGGGCCAGAACAGGTCTGCCATGCGCCGCGCCAGGCCGCCCACCGTTGCGGCGGTCACGTCGCCACCGGCCGCGCGCTCAGGGCTGAGCAGCGAGTCCAGGTAGGGCACCTGCAGCGTCCGCTGCGGGGTGAGCATCAGGATGGAATCGCCGGCGATGCCCTGCGAAAGCAAGAAATTGACGCGCTCGACCCCCGTGGTCGTTTTGCCGGTGCCTGCCACTCCATGCAGGAAGAGCCGTTCGTCCAGGCCCGCGTGTGCGATTTCTGTTTGAGTCGGAATGAGGTTCATGTGATCGAGGATCCGCCCGCGAACATGTGCTCTGAATTATGCCCTATTTCAAGAAAAAAAGGATTTTCCGTTCTGAAAGGAAGGTCCGCGAATCAAAAGCGGCGCCTCGATGACGCCGCTCGAGTAAAGCTGAGGGCTCCCAGCCGCCGCGCGCTTAGCTGGCTTTCTTGAGATGCTTTGCGAAGAATTTCGTTACGCGTGCCCAGGCGTCTTTGGCGGCTTCCCGCTTATACACGGACGGATCGCTGTCACGGAAGAAGGCGTGGCCGGAGTTTGGATAGACGATAATTTCGTGCTCCACGCCTGCCTTGTCGAGCAACTCATCGAATTCCACGACTGCGCCGACCGGACTGGACTGGTCCTTGTCGC
>DASXQN010000267.1:0-2696 GCA_036507155.1 Anaerolineales bacterium | reverse complement strand
AATCGCTCCACAAGGCGACTCAGCGCGGCGTACCGGGGCGTGCGCAGCCAAGGGCGGGTGGGAATCTGAAGGAGCCATTTGGTTGCGGCCAGGCCGCGCTGAGTTGATCCGTGTGCTAATCTCTGCTCATGCCGGAACTGCCCGACATTACGATTTATATCGAGGCGCTGGAGAAACGCATTCCTGGTCAGCCGCTCAAACAGGTCCGCAGCGCCAGCCCGTTCCTTCTGCGCACAGTGTCGCCGCCAATTCATGCTGATGATTTTCCCGAGCATGTGACCGCGTTTCGGCCGGGCATGGCAGTGCATGGGAAGTTCGGTGAGCGGTGTCCGGTTTGCGGGGCCAAGGTGCAGCGCATTCGTTACGTTGCCAACGAGACGAACTACTGCCCCGACTGTCAGACCGGCGGCAAGCTGCTGGCGGATCGGTCGCTGTCGCTGCTGCTCAAGAAGGACCGGCCGCAGACGCCGGAGGGACTCGAGGCGTTGCAAGCGCGGGGGAGGCGACAAACAGACTGAATCTGGAAACGGCGCTGGCAATTCCCGTTCATCCACTTTCTGCCGGAAGGAGGGCAGGCGTCGTACCGCTCTTTTTCATGAACGCATTTGCTGGCAAAATTGTCCATCGAACGTTAACATTTCCCCAAAATGAACGCAGGGATTAGCGCCATTAACGCGGAAGTCCAGCAGGCCAGCGCCTTCGTATCGCCATTGCTCAACGAAATCAACAAGGTCGTGGTGGGACAAAAGTACCTGGTCGAGCGGCTGATTATCGGACTGTTGGCCAACGGGCACGTCCTTCTGGAGGGCGTTCCGGGATTGGCCAAAACCCTCTCCGTCAAATCGCTGGCCGCCAGTATCAGCGTCCGCTTCTCTCGTTTGCAATTCACGCCGGACATGCTGCCCGCCGACGTCATTGGCACACAAATCTACAACCCCCAGTCCGGCGCCTTCACGACCCGGCGCGGCCCGATCTTCGCCCACCTCATCCTGGCGGACGAAATCAATCGGGCGCCCGCCAAGGTCCAAAGTGCCCTGCTCGAAGCCATGCAGGAAAAGCAGGTCACCATCGGTGATCAGACGTTCAAGCTGGAAGAGCCTTTTCTGGTGCTCGCCACGCAAAATCCGATCGAACAGGAGGGAACCTATCCGCTGCCGGAAGCGCAAGTGGACCGGTTCATGCTGAAACTCAAAATCGGTTACCCGTCGCGCGAGGAAGAGCGTCAAATCCTCGATCTCATGGCCCGCACCAGCGGCCTTCCGAGCACCAGCGCGGTCGTGGACGCAAAGGCCATCCTCGGCGCGCGCGACGTGATCAACGACATCTACGTGGACGAGAAGGTGAAGGATTACATCGTCGATCTGGTCTGCGCCACGCGCGATCCGGAACACTATCGCATCGACGTGAAGGACTTCATCCAGCTCGGCGCCTCGCCGCGTGCCACGATCGCCCTCGCGCTCGCCGCCAAAGCCTATGCCTTCCTGCGCGGACGCGGCTACGTCACGCCGCAGGACGTGAAGAGCATCGGCATGGACGTGCTGCGCCACCGCGTGGCCATCACCTACGAAGCCGAGGCCGAGGAGAAAACCAGCGAGACGGTGATCCAGAAGATTTTTGATGAGTTGCCGGTGCCGTGAGAGCGCCCCGAGCGTCACCCCAAAGCCGAGTGCAGAATCATGGATCCTTGCCGTTTTCGGAGGAAGACATCCCGCATCCCGCATCCCGCATCCCGTAGCGCCCCATGATCCCCCGCGAAATCCTCAAGAAAATCCGCCAGATCGAGATCCGGACCAACCGGCTCGTGAGTGAAACGCTCGCCGGCCAGTACCACAGCGTCTTCAAAGGCCAGGGGATGAATTTCGACGAAGTGCGGGAATATCAGCCGGGCGATGATGTGCGCTCGATCGATTGGAACGTCACGGCCCGCATGAACCATCCGTTCATCAAGAAGTTCGTCGAGGAACGGGAGTTGACCGTGATGCTGGTGGTTGATCTGAGCGGCTCCGGATTGTTCGGGTCGGTGGCGCAGTCGAAGCGCGAGCTGGCCGCCGAGATCGCCTCCGTGCTCGCCTTCTCCGCCATCCGCAACAGCGACAAGGTCGGTCTCATCCTCTTCACCGAAGGCGTGGAGAAATTCATCCCCCCGCGCAAAGGTCGAAAACATGTGCTGCGCGTCATTCGCGAGATCCTTTTTTACGAGCCGAAGAAGCGGGGCACGGATCTCAATGGAGCGCTTGAATTCCTCACGCGCCTCCTCCCCCATCGATGCATTGCGGTCATCCTCTCTGACTTTCTCGGCCAGACGGCTCCGACGCGCTCCGACATTGAAGCCCACCTCCGGCGCAAGGCCATCCTGTCCGAAACCCTGGGCCAGACCTCCTTCACCACCCTGCGGCAGGCCAATCGCCGGCACGACGTCGTAGCCGTCCAGATCACGGACCGCTTCGAGTTGGAGTTGCCCGCGCTGGGTCGTCTGGTGTTGAAAGACGCTGAAACCGGCGAGGTGCTTGAGGTCAACACCGGGGACGAACGAAAGCGGGCCGCGTTTGCCCAACGGCAGGCCAAGGCCCAGACCGAGCTGCTGCGCCTGTTTCGCGCCGCGCGGATCGATTCCATCCAATTGCGTACCGACCAGCCTTACGCCGGCGCGCTGGGCCGCTTTTTTGAAACCCGCGAAAAACGCCGTCGGCATGGAT
>DASXQN010000266.1:0-13496 GCA_036507155.1 Anaerolineales bacterium | reverse complement strand
AGGACGAAGGCATCGTGTGGATCAGCTGGACGCTGGGCGTGGAGATGGCCTTCTATGTGCTCTTCCCGTTCATCTTCCGGGCCTTCAACACGCTCGGCAAGGCGTTGGCGTTCGTGGGCATTACCATTCTGGCAGACGCCGGATTTCAAACCCTGTGCCAATCCATGTGGCAAATCCCAGGCGACTTCTATGTGCACAGCCTGATCCATCACCTGCCAGTATTTGCGCTGGGGATCGTCGCCTTCTTCATTTATGAAAGATACATCGAGGGCCGGTCTTTGCCGAGGCGCTGGGGCTACGGGCTGATGGCCGCCGGAGCGTGCGCGTACCTGGCCTGGTCCAGCCAGGTCTACCTGCCGCTGCTGAGCGCTGAAAGACAGGACCAGCTGCGCATCGCTCTCAAGATCGCGCATATACATTATTATGGGAATGTGTGGCAGGGACTGGCCTACGGTGCGCTCGTGCTTGGGCTGGCCATTGCGCCGGTCCGGCTGCTGGTCAATCGCCTGAGCGAATTCTTCGGCGAGATCAGTTATTCCATGTATCTGAACCACCCGCGCGTCATCCTGGCCTTCGTTCCCGTCTACCAACTGTTGTATGCGGCGCAACTGCCGGCCACACTGCAATTCGGCCTGAGCCTCGTCGTCGCGCTGATCCCATTGACGCTGTTATCATTCCTGACCTATCGTTTGATCGAAGCGCCCGGCATCCGTTTCGGAAGCCGGTTGGCGCGCAGTTTGAAAGGATCCCAGCCATGAGCGATGAAAAATCCAAAGCCGACCAGATGTGGCACGATTGGTTCGTGACCGATGCATTCAGAGTTGAAAAACGCAAGCACCGCCTGCTGCGCTTGCTGCCTCAAAACCCGCGCTGTAAGTTTTGTAATGCGCCATTTGAGGGGATCGGAGCGCCCGTCGTACGCGCTCTGTATGGCAGACGGCGGTCCACACTGAACCCCCGCTTCTGCAATGTGTGCGAAGACTTCGCCGAAAATTTCCCCGGCGGGGCAGAGGTGGAAATGTCCATTCTCTTCGTCGATGTGCGCGGTTCAACGGCGCTTTCCGAGCAAATGAGCGCGACCGAATTCAGCCGGTTGATCAACCGGTTCTACATCGAGTCGACGAAGATCATCATTGAAGAAGATGGGTTGGTGGAAAAGCTGGCGGGCGACTCGGTGGCGGCTTTCTGGGGCAAGGGCTTCGCCGGGCCAAACTACACCGCGAAAACTCTTAAGACGGCGCAGAAGATCCTGCAGAGCATGGAACGGGAGAAGATCCCGGTGGGGATCGGTGTACATGCCGGCGTGGCATATTTTGGCGCGATGGGCGCGGAAGACGGGCTGACCAATGTTTCGGCAATCGGTGAGGAGGTTAATACCGCGGCACGTCTGGCTGCACAGGCTGCGGCGGGCGAGATCATTGTCAGCGAGAAAGCCATCGAGCAGGCAGGTGTTGAGGGAAGCGGCCTTGAGTCGCGCAGCCTGACCTTGAAGGGCATCAGTCAACCGGTGGCGGTGCGCGTGATGCGCGTTCCTTAATTTATCCATTTACCGATCCGTGTACATCCGTGTTTACATTGTGCCCGCCGACGAAGTGCCACGAAGTGGTAAGGTCCCTCGCGTAGCATCCCGAGCGCAGCGAGTGGGCGAAGGGGATGGGTATACCCGCTCGGGCTACTTTCTGTGGTTTAATTCCCTCCGCAATGGACGCCAAGACCCTGCAAGTCCTCGAATATCCCAAGATCCGTGAGCGGCTGGCCGCCTTCGGCGATTTTTCCGCGTCGAAGGAACTGGCGCGCGCCCTGGAACCGACCGACTCGCTCGACCTGGCCCTCTCCCGCCTGGCCGAGACCACCGAGGCCTGCAAGCTGCGCGCCGTTCAAGAGATCGGCATCGGCGGCGCACACGATATCCGCGCGGCCGCGGACCTGGCCATGCGCGGCGGCGTGCTCGACCCCGAGCAACTGCTGGACGTCAAGTCCACGCTGATCTCGTTCCGCGACCTGAAAAAATCCCTGGAGAAGAAGGAAGATGAATACCCGCGGCTCGCGGGCCTGGCGCTGGGCCTGCCCGAGACATTCGGCCTGGTGGACGCCATTACGCGCACCATCTCGGACCGCGGCGATATACTCGACTCGGCCTCCCCAGAGCTGGCCTCGCTGCGCAACCAGATCCGCGTCGCGCACGACCGCTTGATGACCAAACTGCAAAAATACGTGACCGACAGCAAGACCTCGAGCATGCTGCAGGAGGCGATCATCACTCAGCGCGACGGACGCTACGTCATCCCGTTGCGCGCCGAATTCAAGGGCCGCATCAAGGCGGTGGTGCACGACCAGTCCTCTTCAGGCGCGACGCTGTTCATCGAACCGCTGCCGATCGTGGAGGCCAACAACGAACTGCGCGAGAAACAGTTGGCCGAACGCGACGAGGAGCGGCGCATCCTGACCGAACTCTCGGAGCTGGTCGGAGAGCATCGCGATGCGCTCACCTACGGCGTGGAAAACCTTGCCGCGCTCGACCTTGCGTTCGCGAAAGCCAAATACGCGGAAGCGCTGGATGCGAGTGAACCGGTACTACATCCGACCATGGACGATGGACAACGGACCATGGTCCATGGTCCATGGTCGATCGTTCTCCTCCAAGCCCGCCACCCTCTGCTCGATTCGAAAACCGTCGTGCCGATCGATTTCAATCCACAGCCCGGCACGTGCGCGGTCGTGATCACCGGTCCCAACACCGGCGGCAAGACTGTTTCGCTGAAGACGGTCGGCCTGCTGGTGCTGATGGCGCAAAGCGGACTGCACATCCCGGCGCGCAGCGGTTCGGAGCTGCCCTTCTTTCAATCCGTGTGGGCCGACATCGGTGACGAGCAATCCATCGAACAGTCGCTCAGCACGTTCAGCGGCCACCTTACCAATATCATCCGCATCCTCAAGCAGGCGGATCATCGCTCGCTGGTCATCCTCGACGAATTGGGCGCCGGCACCGACCCCCAGGAAGGCGCGGCCCTAGCGCGCGCCATCCTGCTGCACCTGCTCGAACGCGGCATGACCTCGCTGATCGCCACGCACTACCCCGAACTCAAGACCTTCGCGCACGGTACGCCGGGCGTGGTTAATGCCTCGCTGGAATTCGACATCAAAACGCTGCGCCCCACCTATCACCTGACGATCGGACTCCCGGGCCGGTCCAACGCGCTGGCGATAGCCGGGCGCCTCGGCCTGGACCCTGAGATCGTCGCCGCGGCGAAAGCCGAGATCAACCCTGACGAACTGCGCGCCGACAAGCTGCTCGACGACATCCGCAAGGAGCGCAACCGCACCTCGCGCGAACGCGAAAAGTTGGAGAGAGCCCGCGCCAGGCTGGAAACGCAGACGCGCGAGATCGAAACGCGGCTGGAAAAGCTGGAAGACGAGCGCCGCGACGTGCTGGCCCGTGCGCGTGCCGAGGGCGAGCTGGAAGTGGCCGTCCTCAAACAGAATCTCGAAAGCCTGAAGCAGCAGCTCAAGAACGCGCGCCAGCCGCTGGAGGCCCTCAAAGAGGTGGAGCAAAAGATGGAGGCGCTGAAGGAACAGATAGAGGCGCCGGTGGAAAGACGACGGACAATGGACAAGGGACCATCATCGGCGATCGTCAAT
The DNA here is from genome assembly GCA_036507155.1 of Anaerolineales bacterium. Classification (GTDB taxonomy): domain Bacteria; phylum Chloroflexota; class Anaerolineae; order Anaerolineales; family Villigracilaceae; genus DASXQN01. The sequence continues at coordinate 9,857 of DASXQN010000266.1, read as the reverse complement.
CGTCCATTGTCACTGGGCGAGCGCGTGACCGTCAGCCCGCTAAATGCCGAGGGCGTGGTGACAGCCTTGAGCGAGTCCGATGCGGAGGTGCAGATCGGCACGTTGCGCGTCCGGGCGCGGTTGAGTGAATTACTCAGAATAACCGGCAAACAGACGGTGGACGATAGACCGCAGACCATACCCTCCGGTCGCGATACTGTCCAGAGTCCGTCGTCCAGGGTCCACAGTCCGCCGTCCCCGGGCATGGAGATCAGCCTGCGCGGCAAGCTGGTGGACGATGCGCTGGACGAACTCGAGCGCTACCTCGACCGGGCTTATGCGGCAGGCCTGCCCTTCGTACGCATCATCCATGGCAAGGGCACCGGCCGCCTGCGCGAAGCGGTACGCGATCGCTTGAAGGGACATCCGCACGTGGCGTCGTTCGAGGAGGGCGGGGACAAGGAAGGCGGCGCGGGCGTGACGGTGGCGAAGTTGAATTCTTAGCGACCTCAAGAAGAATTAACGCAACCCCATTTCATGGGGCAGGCGACGCCGAGTCGCGAAGAGAATTAGAAACTCCGCGACCTGGCGTCTTCGCGTTAAGAGTATCGGTGTGTGTTTTATCTTAGAACGTCTTCGCGATGTGGTCTGCCATCTCGGCGGAATACCAGTAGGTGGTGTGTGTGGCGGGGAAAAACGAACCGACGTTGAGGTACTTGTCCTCGATCACGCCGTCCCGATTCGCATACAGAAATGAGACGGGTCCGGAGAACAAGTCGTCCTGATCCCAGAAGTTAACCCAGCGCGGCGCGGGCAATCGGTCCGAGGCGCGCAGTCCGATGTCGCGCGGCTGCAGCAGCGTGCTGTGCCGGATCTTGTCGATCATCGAATTGGAGCGCAGGGCCAGCGTGGAGATCGGCGATCCGAAGGTATACAGATGCCGGATGCGCAGGCGGTCGTGACGAATAAAACCGCGCACGGGATTGAGATCGCGCGCCATGGCTGGACCCTCGCTTTTGGCCGCGTCCTTCTTCCCGAATAAATGAAACAACAGGTCGTGCGAGATCAAACTGCCGGCGGAGTGGCCGAAGAACGTCAGCGAGAGCCGCGTCTTCGGGCTGCGCATCATCTCGCGGATCTTTCCGGCGACGTAATCGAAGACGTGCGTGCGCACGGCTGTCTCGCCGTCCTCCGAGACGTAATAAAAAAGGTCCGCCACGCCGAAGAAGAACAGCGAGCGCATCGGCTTGTAGGCCAGCCGCAACGGGTTTAATGTGAAATCACGCGTCTTCTTTACGGCGCGGTTGGTGTGCATGGCGATCTTTCTTTCCACTTCCGCCAGGTAGCGGTCCGGCTGCGTGGACTGGCGCGAGTCCCAGCCCCATTCGACGTAGATGCGATGGCTTGAGAACGGTCGTTTTCCGTAACGACGCAGCGCGGCATTGACGGCATCCAGCAGGGCATTGTATTCCTTGGCGTGGCTGGCGGGATCCGCTTCGGGCAGGATGCCGTGAACGAACACCGGCACCTCGGTCCATCCTGTCTCCGGATCGGTCGTTTCAGGCTGAGTTCGGGCAGCGGACATTATTCCTCCTCTGGCTGGGTCCAATCACGCGGTTATTGCCCGCGGATGGCAGGATTATACTCTCGCAACACGCGGGCAGGCTGTGTATAATTTACTGGAGGCTGGGTTATGACGCTTGAGGACGCCATCCAACAGATGACCGACACGATCAAAGCGGCCTGCGCGAGCGCGGAACTGAAGACCGTCAGGATGTCCGACGAGGAGGCGCGGCTGTCGGTATACGCGCCGGCGGGCGACATGCAGAAGATCAAGGAGGCCGCGTTCCAGCCGGCGCTGGATTATTTGAACAACGACGGGCTCGACCTGCAGGTTTTCGTCTACGACAGGGACGCACCCCCGCTGAAAGGCTAGGTCCATACCGTAAGAGCGGCCGGCCGCCTGGCTTTTATGCTACACTTTTCTAATGATTTATCAAGGCATTCTTTTTCGTTATGGGCCCCTGCTGGACCTGCCGCCGCACACGCGGACTGTCAGCCTGTTGGAGGGCAACACCCCGCTCATCCCGGCTGAGAACCTGGGTCGGCTGCTCGGCATCTCCGAACTGTTCGTCAAATTCGAGGGACTCAACCCCACCGGTTCCTTCAAGGACCGCGGCATGACCGCCGCCATAAGCGAAGCGGCCGGCCGGGACGTCACCACCGTGATCTGCGCCTCGACCGGCAACACGGCTGCGTCCGCCGCGGCCTATGCGGCGCGCGCCGACATGAAGGCGATCGTACTGATCCCGCAGGGCAAAGTAGCCTCCGGGAAACTGGCTGGCGCGGTCGCATACGGCGCGCAGGTCATTCAGATCGATGGCTCCTTTGACGACGCGCTGACCATGGTGGTGGAGATCACGAACAAGCATCCGATCTCGCTGGTCAATTCGATCAACCCGTTCCGCATCGAGGGGCAGAAGACCGCGGCCTTCGAGATCTGCGATGTGCTGGATGCCGCGCCGGACTGGTTGTGCCTGCCCGTCGGCAATGCCGGCAACATCACGTCCTACTGGGCTGGCTTCCAACAATACAACGAACTCAGGTCCACCGGCTTGCCGCAAATCCTGGGCGTGCAGGCCGCGGGCGCCGCGCCCCTGGTGCTCGGTCATCCCGTAGACCAGCCTGAAACGGTCGCCACTGCCATCCGCATCGGCAGACCGGCGCGCGGCGAGCAAGCCCTGCAAGCTGCGGAAGAGTCCCACGGGCGCATCATCGCCGCCACTGACGAGCAAATCCTGGACATGCAGAAGCTGCTCGCGGCCCTGGAGGGCATCTGGGTGGAGCCGGCCTCCGCCGCGGGCCTGGCGGGCCTGGCGGTGGAGATCGCCTCCGGGACATTGAACCCGAAAGGCAAACGCGTGGTGGCGGTTTGCACCGGTCACGGGTTGAAAGACACCGAGATCATCACGAAGGACATGGCCGAGCCGCGCATTGTCCCCCCGCGGCTGGATGCGTTGGAAGAGATCATTCTATCGGAAGGGCGGGGTCTTACAGCCCGGGCGGCGGAACCCCGGGCGAGATGACCTCCTATCTGTACGGGCGGACCGCCGTCCGCCCCAACTTATCATCATGAACATACACGTCAACGTCCCCGCCACGACCGCCAACCTCGGCCCGGGCTTCGATGCACTTGGCCTCGCGTTGGACCTATGGAACGAATCTACTTTCGCGCCTGCGGACGAATTTTCCGTGCAGGTCACCGGCGAAGGCGTGGATAAGATCCCCGTGCACCGCGACAACCTGATCCTGCGCGCTGCGCAGCGCCTCGCGGAGTTGAGCGGCAAATCGCTGGAGGCGTTTCAAGTGGACTGTCTCAACCGCATCCCGTTCGGCTCCGGGCTGGGCTCGTCGGCCGCGGCCACGCTGACCGGCTTGCTGGGTGCAAACGCCTGGCTCGGCTCGCCGTTGTCGAACGAGCACATCTTGAATCTAGCGACGGAGATCGAGGGGCATTCCGATAACGTCGCGCCCGCGCTGCTGGGCGGATTAACCGTCTCGACGATGGACGGGGATAAGGTCATCGCGCGTTGCATTTCCGTAGCGGACGGCCGTCCACCCCTACATATCACCGTTGTGGTGCCCGATTTCCATTTCGCCACCCGCGAAGCGCGGGCCGCGCTGCCGAAACAGGTGACGCTCCGCGACGCGATCCACAACATCAGCCGCGCCGTGCTGGTGGCCGAGGCGTTCCGCACGGGCGACCTCGACCTGCTCGGCCAGGCCATGACCGATGCGCTGCATCAGCCGTATCGCCTGCCGCTCATCCCCGGCGCGCAGGCGGCCATGGATGCCGCAAAGGGTGCCGGCGCCGCTGCTGCCGCGCTCTCCGGCGCGGGCCCCAGCCTGATCGCTTTCTCATCGAACGCGGCGTCAGCCGTCGGCGCGGAGATGAAGCGGGCCTTCGAAGAGTCGGGCATCGCGGCGCGCGTATTCCATTTAGGCACCACCAGCCGCGGGGCACACGTCGAGTCAAAATAAAGATCCACCGGAGTGGACAATCCGCCGGTGTTGCTCTACGTGGGCCTGTGGAGCAGCAATACTCTCTGGTCGATCCAGAACGGTTTCTAGCCTCACCCTCCCCAAGTCCGACTTTCAAAATCTGATCTGTTGGAAAGTTTTCCATGTCGGACTTGGGGATGGCCGGGGAGGGGTCGTTTTATGCTAGACTCTCCGCATGGAAGTTCTTTCCAGCAATCTCGATCCCGAATCTCCTGAACACAAATCCAACGCCGAGCACCACCGCGCCCTCGCCACAGAATTGAAAGAGCGGCTCGCGCTCGTGCGCGCGGGCGGCGGCGAGAAGTACCGCAAACGCCAGGAGGAACAGGGCAAGCTGTTCGTGCGCGAGCGCATCGACCGGTTGCTCGATCCCGGCTCGCCGTTCCTCGAACTCTCGTCACTCGCGGCGTGGGAGTTGTATGATGGAGAAGCGCCGGGCGCGGGCATCGTCACCGGCATCGGCCGCGTCAGCGGACGCGAAGTCCTGATTGTCGCCAACGATGCGACGGTCAAGGGCGGATCGTACTTTCCGATCACGGTCAAGAAACATCTGCGCGCGCAGCAGATCGCCGAGGAGAATTATCTGCCCTGCCTGTATCTGGTCGATTCGGGCGGGGCATATCTGCCTCTGCAGGATGAAGTCTTTCCGGATGCGGATCATTTCGGCCGCATCTTCTACAACCAGGCGCGCATGTCGGCCAAAAAGATCCCGCAGATCGCGGCGGTGATGGGCAGTTGCACCGCGGGCGGCGCGTACGTCCCGGCCATGAGCGACGAAGCGGTCATCGTCAGAGGCACGGGCACGATCTTTCTCGGCGGCCCGCCCCTCGTTAAGGCCGCCACCGGCGAGGACGTGACCGCCGAAGAACTTGGGGGCGCGGACGTGCATACGCGACTGAGCGGTGTGGCGGACCATCTGGCCGAGGATGATGAGCACGCCATCGAAATATTGCGCGGAATCGTGGAAACCCTTCCCCGACCACGGATGATAGACGATAGACCATTATGGTCAATGGTCAATGCTCCGTGGTCGCCGCCTGAGGAGCCTGTCTATCACGCCGAAGACATCTACGGAATTTTGCCGGCCAACTTCCGCGAAGCCTACGACGTGCGCGAGGTTATCGCGCGTCTGGTGGACGGAAGTAAGTTCCGCGAGTTCAAGGCGCGCTATGGCACGACGCTCGTGTGCGGTTTTGCGCGCATCCATGGTTATCCGATCGGAATCATTGCTAATAACGGGGTGCTGTTCAGCGAGTCCGCCCTGAAAGGGACCCACTTCATTGAATTGTGCGACCAGCGCGGCGTGCCATTGCTGTTCCTGCAGAACATCACCGGCTTCATGGTGGGCCGCGAGTATGAGGCCGGCGGCATCGCCAAGGACGGCGCGAAGATGGTGCACGCGGTGGCGAACACGCGCGTCCCCAAACTGACCGTCATGATCGGCGGCTCGTTCGGCGCCGGGAATTACGCCATGAGCGGCCGCGCCTACGGTGCGCGCTTCCTGTGGATGTGGCCGAACGCGCGCATCTCGGTCATGGGCGGCGAGCAGGCAGCCAACGTATTGCTGACGATCAAACAGGAGCAGCTCGCGCGCGAGGGCAAGCCGTCGCTGTCACAAAAGGAAGCGGACGAGTTTAGGCGCCCGATCCTGGAAAAATATGAAGCCGAAGGCAATCCCTATCATTCCACCGCGAGGTTGTGGGACGATGGTGTGATCGATCCAGTGGATACACGACAGGTGCTCGGGCTGGCGTTGTCGGTGGTTTTGAATTCCCCTGTTGAGGACCATAATTTTGGTGTGTTTAGAATGTAATTTGCAAATGTCATTGCGAGGAGGCCGCGGGTCGAGTAGCCGCGAGCGAAGCGAGCAGCGTATCGAGACCAAGGCCGACGTGGCAATCTCCCTCGAGAAGTAGCCACGAGATTGCCACGCCGCCTGGGCGAGGCATGCCTCGCCCCTACAAGAACTCGGCGGCTCGCAATGACATATTAAAAAACAGGTGCAACCATGAACTTCGAATCATCCCAACTCTCTGGCAGTCCCCACCACTTCCTCGCCCAACTTGTCGGCAGTTGGAAAGGCACGGCCAAGCTGTGGCTCGAACCCGATGTGCTGGCGGACGAATCGCCTGTGCTGGGCAGCATCCATCTCGTGCTGGAAGGCCGCTTCGCGATCTACCTGTACCAGGGCGCGATCGAAGGCGAGCCGCAGCACGGCATGTTCACGTTCGGCTACAACACCACGCTGGATCAATATGAAGGCAGTTGGCTGGACAGCTTCCACAACAATACCGCCATCATGTGCTGTGTCGGCAAACCGAAAGAGCGCGGCTTCTGGGTGCTGGGCACGTATCCCGATCCCGCGGGCGGACCCGATTGGGAGTGGCGCACGGAGGTCGAGCTGCTCGATCGCGAGCATCTCACTCTCACTGCGTACAACATCAGCCCGGAAGGCCAGGAAGCCAAAGCCGTGGAGACCGTCCTCACGCGCATCAAGTAGCCGCATGTTCTCAAAGATCCTGATCGCCAACCGGGGTGAAATCGCAATCCGGGTCATGCGCGCCTGCAAGGAGTTGGGGGTCAAAACTGTTGCAGTCTACTCCGAAGCCGACTCGCATGCGCTGCACGTGCAATTTGCAGACGAAGCGATCTTGCTCGGGGCTTCTGCTCCAAGAGAGTCTTATCTCAACATCGAAAAGATTATCAGCGCGGCGAAACAAACCGGCGCCGAGGCCATTCACCCAGGCTACGGTTTTCTCTCGGAGAATGCAGCCTTTGCCGATGCCGTGACCGCGGCCGGGCTGACGTTCATTGGTCCGTCCGCCTCCGCCATCCGGCTGATGGGCGATAAAGCCGGGGCGAAGGCCATGATGAAGCAGGCCGGTGTGCCGACCGTCCCAGGGCGGGAAGCGCTTGGATCGGATAAGGATTTCAAGAAGGCCGCCAAAGAGATCGGCTACCCGCTGCTGGTCAAAGCCGCGGCGGGCGGCGGCGGCAAGGGCATGCGCGTCGTGGAGCGCGAAAGCGAATTAGGCGAAGCCGTTGAAGGCGCGCGGCGTGAAGCCTTGAATGCCTTCGGCGACGAGCGACTCATCGTCGAAAAGTATGTCCCGGACGCGCATCACATCGAGTTCCAGGTCTTCGGTGATGGACATCGGAATCTGGTGCATCTCTTCGAGCGCGAATGCTCCGTGCAGCGCCGGTATCAAAAGATCGTCGAAGAGACGCCTTCGCCGCTGCTCACGGACGAATTGCGCGCGCGCATGGGCGCGGCCGCGGTCTCGGTAGCCAACGCCGTGGGATATACGAACGCCGGCACGGTCGAATTCATCGTGGACCGCGCAACGCTGGATTACTACTTCCTCGAAATGAACACGCGCCTGCAGGTCGAACATCCAGTTACCGAAGCTGCCGTCGGGCTCGACCTCGTGCAGTGGCAGATCCGGGTCGCGGCTGGGGAGGTCTTCCCGTACGCCCAAGCGGATCTCAGCCAGCGGGGACACGCCATCGAATGCCGCGTCTATGCCGAGGATCCCGCCAGCGGATTTCTTCCAAGCACGGGGAAGTTACTACAATACGTCGAGCCGCGCGGCCCGGGCATCCGTGTGGACTCGGGTTTCGCGATCGGTGATGAGCTCACACATTTCTATGATCCGCTGCTTGCGAAAGTGATCGTGCATGCAGAGGATCGGGAGGCGGCCATTCAACGCATGCAGGCCGCTCTGGGCGGGTATGTGGTGCATGGCGTGGTGACCAATGTCGATTTTCTTCAAGACCTGCTGGCCCACAATGATTTCAAGAACGGTGCGGTCGCGACGCGTTGGGTGGAAACGAAATTTAGCTGGGCGCCGGCCGGTCATGCGTTCGAAATGCTGGTGGCGGCTGCGCTCGCGGAGGTGAGTGTGTCAAGTGTCAAAAACGTGTCAAGTGTCAAGTATCAGGTGTCAGGATCTGATGAACGAGACCCGTACAGCCCGTGGAAGGCGTCGAGCGGATTCAGGAATTGACCGGAGATAAACAGAGATGGACGGAGATAAAGAAAGAAAACGTTCATCCCTGTTCATCTTTGTTCATCCCCGGTACCAATTATGAAACTTGTCTTCAACGACAACACAAGCGCTCATTCGGTCGATCTGTCGGCATCCGCTTCAGGCAAGTCCTATCGCGTCAGGATCGCGGACAGGACCACTGAGCTCAGCCTGCTCAATGCGGAGAACGGCCGCCTGGAAATGCTGGTCGACGGCAGGCACGTATCCGCTTACGTGACGGTGGATGGCGAAAAACGCTGGGTGACGGTGAACGGCCGGACCGCGGTGTTGACCAAAGCATCAGGAGTGACGCATAAAACGGCGGCAAGCGATCATCCCGGCCAGCTCACCGCGCCGATGCCGGGGCAGGTGCGCGCCGTGAATGTCAGCGTGGGTGACATGGTAACCAAGGGTCAAACCCTGCTCGTGGTAGAAGCCATGAAGATGGAGATACGCGTCCAGGCGCCGCGAGACGGCGTGGTGAAGAGGCTATTTGTGAAGGAAGGTCAACCGGTGGAGAGGGAGCAGGTTTTGATCGAAATCGTTGAAACGTCAGAACGTTAGAACGTTTCAAACATGCGAACGTTCAAACAGAGGTCCTATGCCAGGCAAATATTTCGAAGATCTTGAAGTCGGCCAGAAATTCAAGCACGGCCTTGGCCGTACGGTAACCGAGATGGACAACGTGCTGTTCTCCGCGCTGACGATGAACACCCAGCCTCTGCACATCAACGAAGACTTCGCCGGCAAAACGGAATTCGGGCAGCGGCTGGTCAACGGCGTATTCACGCTCGGGTTGGTGGTCGGGCTGACCGTCCAGGACCTGACCGAGGGGACAATCGTAGCCAACCTCGGCTATGATAAAGTTGTCCATCCGCACCCGGTCTTTCACGGGGATACGATCTACGCCGAAAGTGAAGTGCTCGAGAAGCGCGAGTCGAAGTCAAGGAAAGATGCGGGCATTGTGCGGATCAAGTGCGTGGGCCGGAAACCGGACGACACGGTCGTGGTCGAGTTCGAACGGACGGTGATGTTCTTGAAGCGTCCGAACGTTTGAACGTTCTAACGTGGAAACGGAGATCGTATGCATTCACGACGCGCACTGCTGTACATGCCCGGCGACGATTGGAACAAGATCACCAAGTCCATTACGCTGGGCGTCGATTCGATCTGCATGGACATGGAGGACGGCGTCGCCGCCAACCAGAAAGCGGAAGCGCGCGCCACGATCGCCAGAGCCCTGCAGGAACTGGACTTCGGCAAGTCCGAGAAGCTGGCCCGGATCAATGCCATAGGGTCCGGGCTGGAAAACGAGGATCTCGCGACCGTGCTTCCGCACCATCCGGACGGGGTCGTGATCCCCAAGGTCGAATCCCTGCAGCAGATCCGCAAGACAGATGAGGTCATCGATTCGGCCGAGTTCAGGCATGGCTGGCCGATCAACTCAGTGCGCATCCTGGTCGGCGTCGAAACCGCCAAAGGGATCCTGAACCTGGCCGAGATCGCCTCGCACCCGCGCCTGGACGCCATCATCTTTGGAGGCGAGGACTATGCCGCCTCGATCGGCGCGACGCGTACGACGGAAGCCATTGAATTGCTATACGCGCGCGAGGCGGTGGTCACGGCCTGCGCGGCGTTCGACCTGCAGGCGATCGACATCGTCACGATCGACTTCAAGAATGTGGACCTGGTGCGCGCCGAGGCGAAGTTCGGCGCCCAGCTTGGTTACAGCGGCAAACAGATCATCCATCCCGCGCAGGTCGAGCCGGTGCAATCCGCGTTCACGCC
>DASXQN010000265.1:0-3585 GCA_036507155.1 Anaerolineales bacterium | reverse complement strand
AGGAGAATTCCCGCTCCGGCCGCGACGATGATCGTCGCCAGAAGCAGGAGCGGCACAATGAGAATTGCCGGCGTGGGGCTCACCTGATAGTAAATCATCAATAGGAGCGTGAGTCCGAAGCCGACCACAAAATCGATGAGCCCTGATCCAATTGCGGCGAAAGGAACGAGCAGCCGCGGAAAGTACACCTTGCTGATGAGGTGACTGCTTCCCACGAGACTGTTGGCCGCGGAAGTGACTGCATTAGCGAAGAACGTCCACGGCTGCATTGCGACATAGACGTACAAGGCGTAGGAGCCGTTCACATGACGCGACATGCCGCCGAGATTGCCAAAAAAGACGGTGAACATGAGCGTTGTCGCGGCGGGTTGAAGCACGGCCCACGCCGCGCCGAGCACGGTCTGCTTGTACCGGACCTTTATGTCGCGCCAGATCAGGAAGTACAGGAGCTCGCGAAAACGCCATAGTTCTCCAACGTTCAGTGGTCTCCATGCACGAGGCGGCTCGATGCGCAACGCTTCGGGCAGGGATGGGCCTGCGACTCCGGCAAGTGGACGTCCAGGCGGGGGCCTATCGCTGGTGGCCAGCGTCTCACTCATCTGAACCCCATACCGGTCCGACGACGAACTGCTCGCGCACAGCGAGCAAAGAATTCCATGGCATCGTTCGCCGGTGTCCGCCTCGCCGTCAGTGGGTTGGTTGTCTGGTCCAGGGCATAGCTGGAAGTCCCGTGAAGCTCCCAATGCCCGGGGACAACCTTCGCCACCGAACCGGCCATGAACCGGGACCCCAGGCGGTTTCGCTCAGGCCTCTCCCTTCTAACCACACACATCGAATTGATGAATTCAACCGAATGGATGTGCTGGAGCTGCTCGTCATCAATCGTAAAGTCATACTTCTCGAAGAACCGCTTCAGGACGTTGGACGGTGGCTCGGCCACTCCCCAATGCTCATGGTTAATGACGTCGGCAAGCTGCTTGAAGAAGGCAATCGAGGAGACCGGGTCGAAAAGTCCTCCTTCGAATTCCTGCCAATAGCTGCAGTGCAGGTCCTCCGCGATGAAAACCCCGCCGTCCTCGACGAACGGAAAATAGCGCGCGAACGTCCTCGCAATATCGCGGGATCGATGCGATCCATCGTCGATGATCACGTCCAGACGCGTTGCCATCGCCAGCACCTTTTCCTGAACTTCCCTGGAGTCCGCATCACCGATGACGACTGCAATGCGCGGATCCGCGAACTCGAGCTGCGCGCAGTCAGGATTGATGTCACAACCCACGAGCCGTCTGGCGCTGGGAAAGAACGCCGACCAGATCTCGAGCGACCCGCCGTTTTGTACGCCTATTTCAAACAGGGCGATCGGCTTGTCCCGGTACTCGGCAAGCAGGCGACTGTATTCGGGCAGATAGCCGGACCACCTGTCGGATACTTTTCCGCTGTGCTCCTCGTACAGGCCTTCCAGGGTTTTGTTCGGCATGCGAAGCCAATATACAGCCGTCCTGCGCGCCAATCGGCCTGTTCACGGGCGCCATCCCGAGGCTGCCTGAATGGATACATTCTCGTAGAGACTGACAACCCGGTCCGCATCCACGGGCAAGGGTGCTATTCTGCCGGCGTGGCGATGGATGAGATCGCCAACCATCATCAGCCACTGATTCGTGTAGGCGCCTTCGGGCAGTGAATTCATCGACGGTCGCGCCGCAGGCAGCACGAGCGGCTGCTGACCAGTCCGAGGCCGCAACAGGATCCCCACGACAAAAACACGATGCCCGCTCTTCAGCGCCTGCGCGACTTGCTCCATCGCCGGGCGCACGACGGCCGTTTGATCCGGCATTGTCATCTTGTCCACCACGAGGTCGTAACGAACAAACCGGTGGAATTCCAGTGGCGGCACGGTTGTCCACGCTGCGTCACCGTCATAGTATCGGCTGAAGCTCACCCCGTAATGCCAGGGACTGACCAGCACGACGTCGCCCGGAACAGCGACAGCCTCGAGGCGTGCTGCGACAAGGTCCATGTCCGTCAGGCGTGTGCGAACGGCGCGTCTCGTTGGGATAAGCGTGGCTGCCAGGAGAAGAAGCGTTGCGGCGATTCGGGCGATGCGTGCAGGGCGCGTTGTGATCAACGCACCCAGAAGCACATCGATGCTCAAGGCGGTGAGAGCAAGCAGGGAGAGGTAATACCACGGGTTTGTGTAGTATGAGAGCGTTTTCAGGAAGAGGTAGCTGCCCGGCAGACCGACGAGCAGGGCAACAAGGGAAAAAAGGACGACTTCGCGCTGGTATTCGGACAATTTCAGCTTTCTTGGGAAGACCAGCGCCAGCAGCCCGCCGACTAGAGACACCGCGAGGAAGAGGGACCATACCATGATCGTCCATGATCCCGCGGGCCGAAGTGTTTCGTCCAGCTTGGTCAAAAACCATCCGAATGTGTAATCCGGCATTCGCACGATCGCTTTCCAGCCACCCATTCGGATGATTGGCGGCACATACGGCGCTAGCGAAATTGCCGCCAGCGCACCGACCGACAGGACAGCCGCGGCCTGTTTCCAGGCCCGGCGCCGCGCGCACACGGCCACCGCACCTGCGCAGAACGCGAGAAGCAGCACGGAGTTGTAGTACAGGACGTGCACGCTTGCGATTGCCGCGATCGCGGAAGCCGCAAACCGTGTGGCGGTCGGCCGCTTCAGAAACCTCCAGAGGAGCGCGCAGGTGAGAACTATCAGGAGAATTCCAAATCCGTAGGCGCGCACCGTATCGCCCCAGCGGATCATGCTGGGATTTGCGCCGAGCAGAGCCAGCGAGATCAGTGGCACTGAATGCCTGAAGGTTCGTGCGTTGAGCCAGAGCGCGCCGACCACACCGACACCGACGACGAATCCGAGAACGCGAAACGCAGGGTCGTTCATCGAGCCGAACAACGCTGAGAACTCCCGGATTATCACCGGCCAGAGTATCGGGAACGAGTCGAACGTAAGGTTGTTCCAGACTTCGCCTAGTGTCGGCAGCGTGGCGAGCCCAACGGTGTTTGCCTCATCGCGCCAAAGCGCGCCGGCAGATGTCGCAGCCATGAAGTGAAGTGCGATCACCGCCAGCGTGAGCAGCGCCGCAGTGGCCCACTCGAGCTTCCGGATGGACAGTCTCGACTTTCTTACGGGCGTCTTCTCCGTTGCTGGTTTCGCACAAAGTTCATTCGCGCCGCAACCAACGCGAGTTTCCTGCGCACCCTGCTCACCGGAAAGTTTCTGTGTTCGTACGACGCGTGCTTGTAGGTGAGCCTCACGAATTGATTGTTGCGCATCCAGCTGTCGATCCGCTTCTCGAACAGCTCACCTCCATACACGGGGTAACGAGCCGACAGCTCGTGCTGCTCATGATAGATCGGCGGCGACTGGAAGTCTGCAGTGCGCACGAGGTACATCTGATCTGAAAAGCCGTACCCGACGTAGAAGTCCTCGTCTTCGGAGAACGACTCGCTCTTCGCTTCGTCGTATCTCCCGTTCCATGTGAGGTTCGCGACTTTCACCCGCGGCTCCTTGCCAAAACGATCCAGTGCCGCAGCGATCCATCCGTCGGCCTGCTCGGG
>DASXQN010000264.1:0-6585 GCA_036507155.1 Anaerolineales bacterium | reverse complement strand
TCTCGGCTACTTCCATTTCCTTCCGCCTCACGGTCCCTATAACACGTCGCTGGAGTTTTACAACCACTTCGGCCAGGACGGCTTCGCGCCGGCCGGCAAACCGGACGACGTCTTTACGATCCACGTGCCGCGCAACGCGCTGTTGAAGCGGCGCGCGGAATATGACGAGTTTCTTTTGTACGCAGACCAGAACTTCGGCCGGCTCTTTGAATATCTCGAAAGCTCCGGCCTGCTTGAGAATACCTGGGTGGTGTTCACCTCCGATCACGGAGAGATGTTCGAGCGCGGCATCAGCGGTCACAGCACGAACGCGTTGTACCAGCCGGTTGTCCGCATCCCGCTGTTGATCTTCGAGCCTGGGCGGCAGACCGGCACCGACGTGTACACGCCCACCAGCGCCGTGGACGTGCTGCCGACCCTGGCGCATCTGACCGGCCAGCCGATCCCCGCTTGGACGGAGGGCGCGGTCCTGCCTCCGTTCGCCTCGGCCGCGCCTGACGCGGACCGCAACCTGTACGTCGTGCGTTCCACCAAGACCGATCCAGCCGCACCGATGACGCAGGCCTCGCTCGTGCTCGTCAAGGAACCCTACAAATTACATTACTATTTCGGCTATCCCGATCGGGGCGTGGACGAGTTGGTGAGGCTGTACGACATCCAGGCGGATCCGGAAGAACTCGTCGATCTGTACGCCTCGCAACCGGCGATCGCCGCCGATCTGCTCGCCCAATTGAAAGCCAAACTGGCTGAAGTGGATAAACCGTATCTGTAGGGGCGACGTCCTGTCGCCCGGACTCCCAGTTTCAGCATCGCCGCAAGGGGAAATTAATTGGTTGTATAATCGCAGCGAGCACGGATCAAGCGCATCCGTTTTCCCGCCGGCCCCCCACGACCCGAACATCCGGCCGACCCTTTTTCTGTTGTTCTGCGCGCGTTGATCCCACAGTGCGGGAGCGGTCGAGACATCATGGCTAACTCTATGACACGACGTTATTCCAGGCAGGGCTTGTGGACATTGTTCCTGATGTGCGCCTTCCCGCTGCACGCCTGGACGCTGCTGCTCGCGTTCCGCGATCTCTCGTGGCTGACGGAACGCACCAACGCCTGGGACGCGGTGGGCGTGGCATCTTACGGGCTGGTCTTCGCCTTCGTGGAGAGCGTGATCATTTTTCTACTCGCCGCGCTGCTGGGCTTCCTGGTTTCCGATGGTTGGGAGCCGGAGCGGCGCATCGCGGTCATGTCGGTGCTGGTTTTGATCGCCTCGTTCTGGGCGATCGTCAGCCAGCTCTTCTTCCTGTTCGGCGTCTCCCTGCCGGGCTCGGTCATCTATTCGCTGGCGCAGATCCCACACCCGGTACGCGTTCTCTACGCGATCACTTTTCTGATCGTCGCGCCCACCCTGCTCATCCCGGCGTTGATGGTGCTGCGATCAGACAAGTCCTACCAGGCCACACGCAGCCTGATCGACAGGCTCTCCCTGCTGACGACTTTCTATCTGCTCTTCGACGTCGCCGGCCTGCTGATCGTGATCATCCGCAATCTCTCGTGAATGGTGAAGAAGCATGAAGCCTCGCTTTAACCGCCGCGATTTTCTAAAATTAGCCGGGCTGGCGCCGCTCAGCTTCGCGGCCCCGCGCCTGCTACGGACCCTGCAGGCAGCCGGCCAGGGCTCGGATGCGCCGCGCAACGTGATCGTGGTGGTCTTCGATGCCTTCTCCGCCTACAACATTTCCACCTACGGCTATGAGCGCGAGACCACCCCGAACATTTCGCGCCTGTCGAAGCGCGCCATCATTTATCGCAATCACTTCGCCGGTGGCAACTTCACCACCCCGGGGACGGCCTCGCTCCTGACCGGTGTGCTGCCCTGGACGCACCGGGCCTTCCTGCCGAACTCCGAGGTGGCCGAGCCTTTTGTGACACGCAATATCTTCGGCGCGTTCGAGAATCACTACCGCATCGCCTACACACACAACGGCTGGGCCTACACCCTGCTCAAGCAGTTCCACGCGGCGATAGATGAATTGATCCCGCGCGAAAAGCTTCTGCTGGGTTCGTACGATACGATCGTCGAGGAGTTGTTCCGGAACGATGACGATATCGCGCCCGTGAGCTGGATCCGCGACATGAAGATCAAGGAAGGCGGGTACGCCTACTCGCTGTTCCTGTCGCATCTCTACGAGAGCCTGCAAGAGAAGCAGGTCGAGAAGCTGAAGCCTCTCTACCCCCGCGGCCTGCCGACGACCGGCTCGGACAACGGCTTCCTGCTGGAAACGGCGGTCCAAACGATCGGCGCGCGGCTGCCGGAGATCCCGCAGCCCTTTCTCGGCTACTTCCATTTCCTTCCGCCGCACTATCCGTATCGCACTTCGCGCGAGTTCTTCAATGCCTTCAAGGCCGACGGCTTCAATCCGATCGAAAAGCCGATCGATATTTTCGCACGCCGGGTCATGAAATTCCTGCCGGCCCGCCGCGCCGAGTACGACGAATTCATCCTGTACTGCGACCAGGAGTTCGGCAAGCTGTATGATTCGCTCGAAGCCTCAGGCATACTGAAGAACAGTTGGTTGATCCTGACCTCCGACCACGGCGAGATGTTCGAACGCGGCATCAGCGGCCACAGCACCGACGCGCTGTACCAGCCCGTGATCCGCGTCCCCCTGATGATCTTCGAGCCGGGCCGCGAGCAGGGCATGGACATTCACGAGTACACCAGTGCGGTCGACGTGCTGCCCACGCTGGCGCACCTGGCCGGGGAGCAGATCCCCGAGTGGGGCGAAGGCGTGATTCTGCCGCCGTTCACGTCCAGCAGCCGGATCCCGGAACGGAACATCTACCTGATGCGCGCCAACAGCAACGATCAATACGCGCCGCTCACCATCGCCTCAACCACGCTGATGCGCGAGAACTTCAAGCTGCATTATTACTTCGGGTATGCGGAGGTGCCGTCCGAGGGGCTGGTCAAACTCTTCGACATCCAGGCGGACCCGGAGGAGATGACCGACCTGGCGGCCGCCAAGCCGGAGACCGCCTCGGAGCTGCTGGTTGAACTGAAGGCAAAAATAAAACAGGTCAACGAACCGTACCTATAACGCGCAGGCGCGCCGCGTAGGGGCGAGTCACGTGTGCCCGCCGAAGGTCCCCGAAGGGGACAGGGTATGACTCGCCCGCACAATTAAAAGAAAAGAACCGTACCGCGCTTCGCGGGACGGTTCTTTTTTCGTCAACGAACTGTTACATCATCATGCCGGCAATGTACTTCTTGTAGAAGTACACGGCGAGCACTGTCAAGGCGGCCGGGGCAATGAACGCGGCGACGCCCGAGAAGAAGCCGGTGAGGTAACCACCGACTGCGGGTACCGCGCCCAACGCGCCTGCGACCGCTGCCAGCACCAGGTAGCGCAGGCCGTAGTGGGTCGCATCGTCTGAGTCGAGGAACAGGAGTCCCGACAGGACGGCGGCCAGGAGCAGAACCCAGGTGAGGATGTCGTTCGAGAACGCTAGTGCACCGGCGATACCGGCGACGAGCAGGCCCAGCACATAAACCCACATCCAAATGGGGCTCTGTTCCGGGGCTTTCTGGGACGCTTTCTTTGTAGCCATTGATCATTCTCCTTTTGAAAAGCGAAATTTGAGTCCGACTTCACTATGTTGTACCCCGCAGATTCCGGAAAGTTTCTCCATTTTTGGGTCAAATCCCCGACTTGTCCAGACAAATCCATCCGTTATAATCCCCTATTCGCCTATCCGGTCGTCCTGAACCCTCGCCGGATCCCGTTATGAAGGAATTTCTCTACTCCCGCAACGCTGTTTACGAAACCCTGCGCGCCCGGCGCAGGCAGATCTTCCAGTTGCTGGTGGCGGATAGCGCGCAGGAGAAAGGCCGTCTCACCGAACTGCTCGATCTGGCCGCCAAGCACAAGATCAAGGTGGAGCGCGTGCCGCGGGCGCGGCTGGACAGGCTCCACGAGCACCATCAGGGCGTGGCGGCGGAGGTGGGCGCCTACCCGTACAGCGATCTGATCGAGATCCTCGACCATGCCCGCGGGCGCGGCGAACCCGCCTTTGTCCTGCTGCTCGATTCGCTCAACGATCCGCAAAATTTTGGAACACTGCTGCGCACGGCTGAAGCCGTCGGTGTGCACGGCGTGATCCTGCCGCTGGCCCATACCGTCGAAGTGACGCCCGCGGTGGTGAACGCCTCCTCCGGGGCCAGCGAACACTTGCGGGTGGCGCGCTCGAATCTTGCGCAGGCCATCGACGCGCTCAAAGCGGAGGAGACCTGGATTGTCGGGCTGGACCAGGCCGGGGCGGAGATCGAGGCGGGAACTCGTCACCTTCGCGGCGCGCTCGGGCTGGTGGTCGGTTCGGAGGGCGGCGGCCTGCGTCCGCTGGTGCGCTCGAAGTGCGACATCCTGCTTAAGCTGCCGATGCGGGGACAGGTCGAATCGCTGAACGCCGCTGTGGCCGGCTCGGTGGCGTTGTATCTGGCCTTCCTGGCCCGTAAATAATTTGCAACTTACGAGCGTGTCATCCTGCCGTCTCGCACCGGCGCGGGCCGCCGTTGCGGCGGCACGAACGGTGAGGAAGCTAAGACTGCAGCGCAGCTGCAGACTGCGACCGAAGGATCTCTTGAGGCAGTCAGGAGATCCTTCGGTCACCGCCCCTGGCTTCGCCACGGGCGTAGTTCCCTCAGGATGACACAGTGTTTTCTAATAAAGATTTACGATTTGCTCATTTCTTTGTTCACGGTGCTTGCGGTTAGAATAGTGGGAACATAGCGTCAAGGAGTCCTCGTGCCTCAAGCAACTTATCATTTCCCGCGCGGCTTTCTATGGGGCAGCGCCACCGCCGCTCACCAGGTGGAAGGGAACAACACGAACAACCAGTGGTGGAACTGGGAACAGGAGGGTCACACCAACGGCAAGTCCGGCCTGGCCTGCGACTGGTGGGGCGGGCGCTGGCGCGAGGATTTCGACCGCGCCGCCGAGACGGGGCAGAACGCGCATCGCCTGTCGGTCGAATGGAGCCGCATCCAGCCCGAGCCCGATCGCTGGGACGAGGACGCGCTGGAACGCTATCGCAGCATGCTGCGCGGCCTGCGCGAGCGCGGCATGACCGCCTTCGTCACGCTGCATCATTTCACTGATCCGCTTTGGTTGACAGAATTGCACGGTTGGGAGACGGAGGCCGTGGTTCCGCTCTTCGAAAAATACGTGCGCAAGACCGTGGAGGCCTTGAAAGAATACGCCAATCTGTGGGTCACGATCAACGAGCCGAACGTCTACGCCTTGAGCGGATACGCCAACGGCGCGTTCCCGCCCGGCATCAATGACATCAAGTTCGCAACCCAGGTGGAAGCCAACCTGCTGCGCGGCCACGCCGCGGCCTACCGCGCCATCCATGCGGTGCAGCCGGAAGCGCGTGTGGGCTATGCACTGCATTTCCGTCCGATGGTGCCCAAACACGCGTGGTCCCCGCTGGATGTGTTGATGCGGAATATCCGCTACGAGGGAATCAACATGGCTTTCCCGTCTGCCATCAGCACGGGCGTGATGAAGTCGCCGGTTGGAAAGATAGCCATCCCGGAAGCGCGCGGCACGCAGGATTATCTCGGCCTCAATTATTATTCGGTGGACCGGATCTCGTTCAACCTGCGCAATCGCAGGGAGCTCTTCACGCACAGCGACTTTCCCGAAGACAGCGACCTGAGCGACAACAGTTTCCTGGCCAACGTTCCCGAGGGCTTGTTCGACACGCTGAAGTGGGCCGTGCATACCTACCCGAATCTGCCGCTGATCATTTCGGAGAACGGCGTGGAGGATTCGGACGATCACATGCGGCCGCGTTACCTCGCGCAGCACGTTCATCAGATCTGGCGCGGCGTGAATTTCAACTGGCCGGTCAAAGGCTACTTCCACTGGTCGCTGGTGGATAATTTCGAATGGGAGCGCGGCTGGACCCAGCGCTTCGGTCTGTGGGGACTCGAGGTCGAGACGCAGAAGCGCATCCGCCGCCCGTCTGTGGATCTGTACGCGGAAATTTGCAACGAGAACGGGCTGTCGTCCGAGATGGTGCAGAAGTATTGCCCCGAGGTGTTTGGAAAGATATTTCCGGAATAATAAATGCAGAATGATAAATGCAGAATGCAGAATGATGAATGAGGAGGATGGGGAATGGATCTGAAAACTCAACTGAACGGACTGAACGATTTTCTGACCGCCATCCACGGCGAAGAAACCTCCCTCGAGAGCTTGCTGGAGTCCCTGGATTTCGAGGCCGCGCAGGTTAAGCTGCTGCGCGAACAGCGTTTGGAAGCCGTGGCCGGACAATTCATCGAGGTTGTTCGCAAGCGCTTGACCTGGGAGGAAAAGGACCTGTGGTATCGCGTTCTGGCGCGACGCTTCGGTCTGGACGGAGAGCCGGGTGCCGCGATAGACGGCGTCGCGGCCGCTTTGGGAATTGAGCCATCTCACGCGGCGTACGCCGAAGCGGAGGCCATGCACAAATGCCGGTACACGACCAACCTGCAGGATTTCAGGAAGGAACTGCCTCGCCTTGCGCTGAATGAATTAAGCAATAACG
>DASXQN010000263.1:0-5084 GCA_036507155.1 Anaerolineales bacterium | reverse complement strand
CTTATCCGGAACTGCGGCTCGTCATCGCCGGCGCCGAACACGCGCGCTTTCCAGATTACCGCGGCGAATTGAGGACGCGCTTCAACGGAGCGCCCGGCGTGCAATGGCTTGGCCCTGTGGACGAAGATCACGTACAGGAGCTTTTTCGCCAGGCGCAGATCGTCGTCCTGCCTTACGCGGCGTCAACCGGCTCGTCCAGTGTGCTGTACCAGGCCGCGACGTGGGGCCGCGCAGTCGTGGCATCCGACGTCGCCGAGATCCACGCGCTGGCCGGGGAGAACGACCTGCAGGTTCAGTTTTTCAAGAACGGCGATGCGGCCAGCCTGTCGGGCGCCATCCGCGCGCTGATCGACTCGTCCGAGCGGCGGCGCGCGCAGGCGCAGCATAACCTGGCCTCGATCCAGCGACTGCGCCCCGAGGAAACCTGCCGCCGGTATGTGGAGGCCTTCAACCGCGCGCTCGAGAAACGCAGAAGCCCGGAACGGATCTCCTTCGGCAAAAAAATTAAGCTTGCATGAACGTTCGCCGCGTCCGCGTGGCGCTGCTGTGCGCCTTCCTGCTGCACGGGCTCTTCATCCTGACCGCCCGTTACCGCCTGAGTTATGACGCCTACACTCACATGTTCTTCGCCGACCACTACCTGCGCGACTGGTGGTCGTTGTGGGAGCCGCGCTGGTTCGGCGGCTTCACGGTCGTCACGTATCCCCCGCTCGTTCACCAGATCCTCGGTCTGCTCGGCCACCTGATCGGCGTCGACGCCGCGTATGCCGCGGTTTGCTGGACTGTTGTTACCGCCTACCCTCTGGGTGTCTACGCGTTCAGCCGCATCTTCTGCGGACGCAGCGCCAGCGGCTTCGCGGCGCTCGGCGCGGCTTTGCTGTGCTCGATCTATTATTCAGCCTATGCGTTCGGTCAGCTGCCGACGCTCGCTGCGGCGCTGTTCACTTTGTTCGCGATGGCTGCGCTGGCCGAGTACCTCCGAACCGGCCGCCGGTTGAGTGGTGCGCTCGCCGTCGCCTTGATCGCGGTCGTGGCCGCCTCGCATCACGCAACGCTGCTGCTCCTGCCATGGGCCGTCGGCGCTGTGTTTCTTCATATTCTTCTCAACGAGACGCCGGATCGAGCCGCGCTCTTCAAGCGCCTTGCTAGCTTCGCTTTGTTTTCGATCCTGGCAGCTTCCTTCGTGATCTGGCCGTTCTGGGCTTGGGGCTTGGGACAGGAGATCCAAACGCCGATCGATCATCTTTCGCGGCACAGTTTCTTGCAGGACCCGTACGGGCTGGTCGCGTTCTTCCTGCCGATGTACGGCCCGTTGATCGTTTTTATCCCCTTTGCGTTCTGGCTGGCGCGCTCTCGTCGTTATGTCGCCTTATCGCTCGCATTTTTCATTCTGCTGCTGCTCGGCCTGGGCGGGACGACGCCCCTGCCCCGTTGGCTGTTCGGCCGCGGCTGGGTCTGGCTGACATACGACCGCTTCGCGCTATGGGCCACTTTTTTCCTGCTGCCATTCTTTGGCAGTGCGATGGTCCTCGCGCGGCGATGGCTGCCCGGGCTGGTCTCAGTGAAGCTGGAATTGGTAGCCAGGCGAGACCGGAAGCCGTGGTTGGATTTGCGATCGCGGGTAAACCCGCGCAACTGGGCCAGCACGATCACGCTCGGCATCTTTGCGCTGGTGGCGTTGATCGCCGGCTTTATCCCGAACATCCTGCACACACAGCCGGAGACGGTGAGCATGCAGCCCATCGTGGATTTCCTGGCAGACGATGACCGCGCCCATTGGAGGTATGTGACCTTCGGCTTTGGCGATCAATTTGCTTATCTTTCCAGGCTGACGGACGCTACCACGATCGATGGGTCTTATTTCACCGCGCGCACGCTGCCCGAGCTGCGCGCCAGCGGCATCGGACAGATCGATATGGCACTTTGGTCCGCAGAAGGATTGCCGGCATTGGATCCGATCCTGCGCGCCTCTTCAGAGCGCGGCGTGCGCTGGGCATTCGTCGCCCGGCGAGAATACGCACCAGTTTTGCGAAGAAACGGCTGGGTTCCTACCCGCGCGTTGAGCAACGGCATCCAGGTTTGGGAGAATCCTGCAGCCGCGCTTCCGCCCGCCGATGCCTCGCCGGCCGCCGATCCGCTGGCAACGTTCTCCTGGGGAGCCCTACCGCTGCTGGCGCTGTACCTCGCCGCTGCCCTGGCGGGCTTGCGCCTTCGGCCTGTAGCGACGCGGCAAACGCTTGCCGGTATTCATTGGTTTGCGATCGGCCTGCTACCGATCAGCCTGGTGTTCTGGTATTTCCGCGCCCTCACGGAGATCCAGCACCGATACGTTTATTTTGTCTACGACAACGCACTTTTCTACTTGAGCGACGCGCTGGCAGTGATCGCGGTCCTGACTTCTGCGCTCGAGCGTGCGTTCGAGCCGAAGAGTGTATTGGACAGCGAAGCCCCGCGGCGGCCTTTCGACGTCATGCAACTCTTGAGTTCCCTGACCCCGTGGTTGCTGGCGCTGTGCATCCTAGCCTCTCTCAGCATTCTGTGGTCCGTAGATCGCCGCATCTCTCTTTATGTGAGCTTGCATCTGTGGCTGGTCTTCGGTCTGTACCGATCTCTGCAGCAAAGACCGCAGGTATGGCGCGCGTTCGCCTACGGCAGCTGCACCGCGCTGGTGCTTCAGATCTTCTTCGGCGGGATGGAGTTCGCGGCGCAATCTACCGCCGCATTGGCGCCGCTGGCCCTGAAATGGCTGCCGGCCATCGAACCGGCCATGCCGGGCGTAAGCGTCGTCATGGCGTATGATGCGACGCGTGTTTTGAGGGTCTACGGCTCGCTGCCACATCCGAATATCCTGGCCAGCATGATCGTCGCGTTCCTCGCCGGTCCCGTTGCCGTGTTTGTGCGCGGAAAGCGGCGCGATATCTGGATGCCGATCCTGTTCGGCTTAAGCGCAGCACTGCTGGTTCTGACGTTCTCGCGCGCAGCCTGGATCGGTCTGGCGGTCGCCGCGATGGTCGTGATCGTACGCCGCGCCGCATTTGACAGCGGGCGCTTGATCGTTCTGGCGCTCGTTGGTTCGATCGGACTGGCCGCAGTTGCCCTTCCCCTGAGCGAATACGTCCTGATCCGCGTGACAAACGGTCCGGTCCACACCGAGCAGGTCTCCTGGGGGATGCGCATGTGGCTCGCCCAGCGCGCGCTGACAATGATCGGGCGCCATCCGTTGCTGGGCGTGGGGATCGGCGCGCACACGATCACGTCAGCGCGCGATATGGTCCGCGATATCGCGGATGTTCCGGACGATGTGATCGTCGAGCCGGTGCACAACCTGCCATTGCTCGTCCAGAGCGAGCTCGGCCTCTTAGGGACCGCAATTCTGATCGGCCTGGCCGTCACGCTGGTGCGCGGCAGCCTGCATGCCCGGCGGCCCGAGGCGATCGTTATCTCCGCGGCGGTTTTGGGACTTTGTGCGATCGGACTGTTCGATCACGCTTTGTGGACGCTCGCGCCCGGCCGCGTGTTGTTCGCAGCGATGTTGGGATTGTGGGCCGGTTTGGTAAGGCCGGAAGAATAAGGGCGAGGGGACCTCGCCGCTGCGGTGAACGGTGAAAATGATCGGTTTGCGGCACAAGTGCCGCAAACCGTAGGGGCGACTCAATGGGTCTCCCCTACGCGCCCCTACCCGCGCCGCGGATTACACCAATTCATGCCAGGCGTACCATTCCCCGCTTTGGTCCTTGCGCGTCATCCCCTCTATTAATAGACCCTGATCCACCAGCCGCGTCAGCGCACGCGCCGCGATCTGGACCGGCCAGCCGAATAATTTCGTCACGTCGCGAGCCTGTGCCGCGCCCACCGATCGCATGTACAGTTCCACGAGTTTTGCGCGCGCCTCGCCTTCTGAGATCGGGCGCGCCTGCTCCGCCAAATCCGGATAGTAGCGCGTGACGATCTCGTAAATGAACGAATACTTCCACGCGCCGGCTTCGGCAATCCCCACCGGCAGGATCTTGAAATCGGCTTGCAGCGACTCAAGCGCGCGATTGTATTCGGATTCCTTTGCATTGCCCAGGCGGGCGGCCTTGCGCAGATCGAGCGTGTTCAGAGCGCCTTCCGTGAGCAGCGCTTCATATAACTGCTTGGCTGCCTGCGTCAGCCGGCCTTGTTCGTAGGCCAGCAGATAATCCTCTTCAGGGGATCCGTAGTTCTCGGAGAGCGCATAAAAGAACGGCACGACCTTGAGAGAGATCATCGTGGCCTTGCGGCGCAGGATCTTGGCGTAGTACCAGATCTTCTTGTCGAGCGAGGCATCCTTCCAACGCCACGTGACGTGGCCGGGATCGTCATGCTTGTCCGCCACCGGCCGCGTGCCGGCGACCGCGGTCCACAGGCTGGGCAGGTCGATGCCTTTGATCGGCCAGAAGTACACGAAGCCGCGCGCCTCCACGAAGCCCGCGGCCTGGGCGGCCGAGGCGAGTCGTTTGGCGGGCGGCAGGCCAAACGTCCGGGTGCGATGCGCTTTGAGTCGTTTGAGGTCCAATGTGGGCACGCGGCAATTCTACATCCTCAACTTGAATCGGCAAAGTGACGTATACTGCTTCCTTGTGAAACGCAACATTCAGATCTTGAAAGATCTCGATCACATCAGCCGCGCCGCAGCGGAGATCTGGGTCAACACCGCCGCGCGGGCCACAGCGGAGCGCGGCCGCTACCTGGTCGCGTTGAGCGGAGGCAATACACCGGCGGGATTGCACAAGCTGTTGGCCGAGCCGGCCTCCCGCGATCAGGTTGACTGGCGCGCGACGCACGTGTTCTGGGGCGACGAGCGCTGCGTGAGCAAGGACGATCCCGGCAACAGTTATTCGCAGGCGCGCGACGATTTGCTGTCGCTCGTAGCGATACCGGACGAGAACGTGCATCGCGTCGCGTCGGATCTGGAGCCTGAGTCCGCGGCGAGGGAGTATGCGCGCGTCTTGAAGGACTTCGCTGGGCTGGACGAGGCCGGGAATCCGCTCGAGTGGCCGCGCTTCGACCTGATCGTGCTCGGCATGGGCGATGACGGTCACACCGCGTCGCTCTTCCCCGGC
>DASXQN010000262.1:0-5743 GCA_036507155.1 Anaerolineales bacterium | reverse complement strand
ATGTTGAAGATCCATGGGTATAGATATCCGTCCCAACCGACGACGTCAAATGGGTGGTGGTCGAGCAGGTGCCGGCTCAGGCGGTCCCGCACCTTGACGCGCACCTCAAACTCGCCGCGCTCGGTGTGCGTTTCCAATTCATCGGGAACTCGCACATCGCGCTCGGTGTACGGCGCATGCTCGAGCATCTGGCCGTACTCATTGCGATAGCGGCGCGGGGGTTCGATCTGCGAGGGATTTTCGATCGTGAAGAAGCGCGCTTCGGGTCCTTCGAGCTGCATTTGCCACGTGGTGCCAAACGGGATGACGATGTAATCGCCTCTATGAAAAGGCATATTGCCGAACTGCGAACGCAGCACACCGCTGCCTTCATGCACCCACCAGGTCTCGTATGCCTGTGCATTGCGATAGTAATAATCCATGCTCTTGGAAGCGCGGGATAAACCGAGCACGACGTCGTTGTTGCCGAGGAGGGGGAGGCGTGCGGAAACGGGATCAGACCCGAGCGGGGCCTGGGTCGTGGCAAAGGCCCGGTGGCGGATGGGACCGAACTCAACATACTCCGGCTTGACGGAGCCCAGGTCCTCGGTCTTTTTCACGCGCGGTGGCAGGAAGTGATGGTAGAGGATCGACTGGATGGATGAAAATCCTTCCAGCCCCATCAGTTCCTCACGATAAAGTTCACCGCCGGGCTTGCGAAATTGAGTGTGTCGCTTGTGCGGCACCTGGCCGAGCTTATGATAAAACGGCATGGCAACCTCTGGATTATGTTGGCTTGGGCAGGTCGAGGGAGATATCGGAGAACAGAACATAACGCGGCGATTGGTGGGCGCGCGCTTCATTCATGGCGACCGCCGCCTCGGCCAGCATCTCCGGAGCGGAAATCGCCGCGCCCGCGACCCTGGAGGTCATGCCTACATAGGCATTCAGACTCGACAGGCGGCCGGTGTGCAAGTTTTGGGTGGTCCGGAAATGCCCGACGATGCGATCCGCGACGGCGCGGCCGCCGGTTTCAGCCGTCGCAGGCAGCAAGACCAGAAACTCCTCGCCGAAGTGCGCCGGCACGTCCGAAACGCGCAGCGTGCGGTTGAGCAGGTTGGTGAGCGAGTCCCGGGATTTCTTCTGCAGGTCGGCGCTCATGTTCTCGGTGGCCAGCGCGATGTGCAGCAGCGTGAGCGGGCCCGGATAGCGCTGGATGCGCGTTACCTCGTAACTCAGCAGCACCTCGAATACATCCTGCGCGAAGATGCCGGTATCACCGGCCAGATTGCGTCGCTTTTCCATCAAAGCCTCCCAATTCGCTCCTGTGGTTACGGCGCGGGATCATACAGTACCACGCTCTCCTGCTCGTTCGGATCGTTGCGCGCGACGATCGCGATGACCTCCTCGGTATCGCTCAAATTGATGGGCTGATGCGGGACATTGGCGGGGATGAATAAGAAATCGCCCGCCTGATTGGTGACCGATTCTTTCAGATCCTCGCCATAACGCGTCTCGGCGCGGCCGCTCACGATATACAGTGCGGTCTCGTAACCATTGTGATAATGTGGTACGGCCTTGCCGCCCGGAGGAATGATTACCATGTGCATGCACAAACCGGTCGCGCCGGCTGTGACAGCCGAGATGCCCTCGAAATTCGGAAGCTGCTGTTTTGAGGTGAACGAGGCGCTTGGCCGAATTGTAATTATCTCTGAAGTAGAGGCTTGCGCCTTGGATCTAGGTGGATCGCTCATGTGGAAGCCTCAATTCGGGGAGACGAGTAGGGACTGTATCATTGCGTCCAGCGCAGACAGCGGCGGAGAAAAGGCTTCCGCAGGTGCGTCGTTGAGCAGCTCAGTCGCCGCCGCGTAATAGGCCCGCGTTGCCTCCACGTCGTCGTAGCCCGGGAACGGCACGCCGCCGCCTGGGACGAAGGCATCCGGTTTTTCATCCGCAGCCAGGAGCGGCAAATATACCGGCAGGATTGCGATGATATAGTAGGCGCCGTCCTGGGTGAGGCCCTGGAAATGGTAGAAGAGATCGTGATTATTCACCGTCGCCGGGTACTGGGCATATTCCGTAAGGCTTCGCAAGCCAGACCCGTTCTGAAAGGAGATCGGCTGGATCTCGGCGGCAAAAACCTGCGCCGCATTGAAAAAGGGAATAACCGGGAGGTTCTCGGGATCCGCCTGACCGCCCGCGATGATCGCCTCAAGGCGGTGGATGCTTTCCTCCGCCCCGGCAAAATCCCCGGTCGGATATACGCGAATCTGCGGCTCATGACGGGCCGTCGGTGAGTGATAGCGGTCAAGGACGAATTTGATGTATGCGGGCGCGATGTCCCACCAGGGATTTCCATCGACCTGCAGCACGGCGGGGATTGAGCCGGCCAGGGTGCTGTCCGCTACTTCTGGCGGAATCACGAAACTCACATTGGCAAACTCTGCGCGGATGCCGTTTATTTGCGGCGCAGGAGCGGCCTGCGTAAGCGCTTGCATCGTTGCGGCGACCATGGATGCGATGGCCGCTTCGTCGGGCGGTGACGAGGCGCCGCCTAACGAGCCGCAGGCGGCTGCGAGAAATGTGCAGATGAGGAGCAGCGCGGCCAGCTTTCTCATGCAGGCGATCTCTCTGCCACCTGATTTCGCAGTACGCCGATGCCATCGATCTCAAGCTCCACTACATCGCCGGGCTGCAGCCATGGGCCTTGAAATTTGGTCAATTCGAGCAAACATCCTGTGCCGACCGTGCCTGAGCCGATCACGTCGCCCGGCAGCAGATCGACGCCATCCGAGGCGCGTGCCAGCAGATCACCAAACGACCAGTACATGTCCTTGAAATTGCCTTGCGAGCGCGTTTCGCCGTTCAAACGCGCCAGCATAGTCAGGTCGTACACGCCTGGTTTTTCCGTTGCGCGATCGGCGAATTCGTCCGGTGTGACGAGGTAGGGCCCGAACGAGGACGCGAAGTCCTTGCCTTTGGCCGGACCGAGTCCCACCGCCATTTCTTTGCGCTGCACATCGCGCGCTGACCAGTCGTTGAAAATCGTATAGCCAAAGATATGATCGATCGCATCTTTGGGATTTAGATCGCGACCGCGCTTGCCGATCACAACTGCGATCTCGAGCTCGTAATCCAAGGCGTCGGTGTAGTGTGGGTACGGGATCTCGTCATTAGGACCGAAGACGTTTCCGGCATTGGCAAAATAGAAGACCGGGAACTCGTACCATTCCTTCGGCACCTCCCGGCCGCGGTTGGCATTCGCCGTCTTGACGTGCTGCTCGAAGGCATATCCATCTCGCACCGTCGTCGGGCGGATCGGCGAGTGAAATGCGACTTGCGCGATATGTATCGGGGTAGCTGAGGCCTGGCCCGCGCCCGCCTCAGCGCCAGCCTCGATCACAGCGTGCATGTCTGGAAACGGCAACGCGTGGACCCGGCCGTTCTTAACGAGACCTGGCCTGGGGCCCTCCTGGGCAGTGGTGTAGGTTGCGAAGATCATGAGGATCGGTTGACGGTGGACGGTGGCCGGTGGAAGGCTAGAGGTTGCCGCGTTTTTCCTGCTCGGCTTCGATCGATTCGAACAAGGCTTTGAAGTTGCCCTTCCCGAACCCGCGCGCGCCGTGCCGCTGGATCACCTCGATGAACATGGTTGGGCGGTCCTGGATCGGCCTGGAGAAGATCTGAAGCAGGTAGCCCTCGTCGTCGCGATCGACCAGCACGCCGAGCTCGTGGACGGCCTTCAGGTCTTCCTTGATCTTGCCGACGCGGTCCGGAAGCATCTCGTAGTATGTATCCGGGACGCGCAAGAATTCAACGCCGCGCGACTTGAGGTCTTTCACCGTTCCCAGGATGTCGCCGGTAGCCATCGCGATGTGCTGCACGCCGGGCGTCAGGTAGTAATCCAGGTACTCTTCGATCTGGCTCTTCTTCTTGCCCTCGGCCGGTTCGTTGATTGGGAATTTGACACGCCCGTTGCCGTTCTGCATGACCTTCGACATGAGTGCGGAATACTCGGTGGAGATGTCTTTGTCATCGAAGTGCAGCAACTGGCGGAACCCCATCACCTGGTGATAGAAGTTGACCCAGTAATTCATCTTGCCGAGTTGTACGTTGCCGACGATGTGATCCAGCGCAGCCAGGCCGGCGGGCTGGGCAACCTTGTCCTTGATGGGGCGGTAGGTGGGCGCGAATACGCCTTTGTAGTCCGCGCGGTCGACGAAGACATGCAGCGTCTCTCCGTACGCAAAGATGGCGGAGCTGCGGAAGATGCCGTGGTCATCTTTTTGCTCGCGCGGCGCCCAAGCGGACTTCCCACCGCGGCTGGTCGTCTCGCGCCACGCTTTGTCGACGTCGTCCACCTCCAGGGCGATCATTTTTACGCCGTCGCCATGCACCATATGGTGCGCGGCCAGCTCGCTGCTCGGAGAGTACGGCGCGGAGATCACGAAGCGGATCTGGCCGGACTGCAGGACATAGGAGGCAAAGTCCCGGTTGCCGGTCTCCAAGCCGGAATAGGCAACGGGTTCGAACCCGAATGCCTTCCACCAGAAGTACATGGCTTGCTTGGCATTGCCCACGTAGAAGTGGACATGGTCAATCGATTTGATCTGCAGGAAGTCAGCTTCCTCGGTCATTGGACGGGATTCTGTCTTTGATCCGGTTTTGGTCATGGCTGCTCCTTTATTGGTTCAGGGGGATTCTACGACAAAGAAGGGCCGTTTGCAATGCGATCAAAAAGGCCATCGCAGCGCAATGTATAAAATCAGGACGGAATCGGGCAGTTCGGAAACATGGTGCGGGCAGGACGACTGCATTTTTTAGGCTCGAGATCCCATAGATCAGACCCACGCCTGGAGGTCGGCCGACCCTTTTGCCAACGCTTCCACCACTACTTTCACTGGGAATACTCGGAAGGATTTTTGGCTTGCGAAGACAGGCTGGTCCATTCAATGCCGTATTGAAAATGGAGGTCGCGATTTCTTGAGTGGATCCGTAAGCAGGTGAGGAGGCTGAATTTCCTTCTTCGTTTGACACCAGAATCTCCGCATGCTATAGTTGCGACCATAGACCAACGACCCAGGAGCTCAGAATGTCTTCAAGGTTTGTAGCGACTCGGGCCCGGTGGAAGGAAGATGCAGGACTACGGCGAGCCGTGCTTGGGTTTGTCCTGTGGGGTATTACGGCGCTTCTCCTGTTTCCCAAATTGGGCTATCCGCGGCAAATCGTTTTCGATGAGACCTACATGATCCCGCGTGCGCAGCGGTACACGCAGGGGATTTTCTTTCAGGAATCGCATCCGCCGCTAGGGAGACTGGCGATCGCGTTGGGCCAGCTTATTGTTCACCCCCATGAACGGCCGGCCGATTTTGCGCTGGTTGAGAAGATCCATGAAACCTGGCCGCAGGACCAGGACATGACGGGTTATCGCCTGATCCCCGCAATTTTCGGAAGTCTGATCCCGGTGCTGACATTTTTTATTCTGGTGCATACCCTGAAGGTCGAAACGTTCGCGTTCATTATCAGCCTTTTCGTGGCCTTCGACAATGCCCTGCTCACCCAGGCGCACTATGCGCTCTCGGATAGTATCCTGATCGGCTTCTGCTTGCTCTCCATCTTGTTGTTTGTGATGATATTCAAGGAGATTGTCTTTCCGAGCCAGCAAATCCGGCTTCTATGGACAATTTGGGCCGTCGCCAGCGCGGCTGCCATGCTTGTCAAGTTTTCAGCCTGGTTCATCCTGATCTTGATCCCCATCTATACC
>DASXQN010000261.1:0-2955 GCA_036507155.1 Anaerolineales bacterium | reverse complement strand
AGATGTAGAACGGGATCATCGACACGCCGTGCGTCGAATACGACGTCGCCGCGGCGATCCACGAGGACATCGCCCCGGGTTCGTTAATGCCTTCCTGCAGGATCTGGCCGTTCTTGTCCTCCTTGTAGAACATCAACTGGTCGGCGTCCTGCGGCGTGTAGAGCTGGCCTACCGAGGACCAGATGCCGAGCTGCCGAAACATGCCTTCCATGCCGAAAGTGCGGGATTCGTCGGGCACGATCGGCACCACGCGCTTGCCGAGGTTCTTGTCCTTCACCAGGATGTTGAGGATGCGCACGAACGCCATCGTGGTGGAAACCTCGCGCTCCTCCGAACTTTTCAGAAGCGGCTCAAAGGCGGACAACGCCGGTATCTCCAACGCGTCGCCCTTGAGGCGGCGCGCCGGCATGTAGCCGCCCAGTGCCTCGCGATGCTTGCGCATGTAATCGAGTTCGGCCGAGCCTTCGTCGAAAGTAAGGTAAGGCATTTCCTCCAGCTTGTCGTCGGGGATCGGCAGGCTGAAGCGGTCCCGGAACGCCCTGAGCGACGTTGTTCCCATCTTCTTCTGCTGGTGGGTGATGTTCTGCGCCTCGCCGGCCTCGCCCATCCCGTAACCCTTGATGGTCTTGGCCAAAATCACAGTGGGCTGGCCCTGATGCTTCACCGCCGCGGCGTACGCGGCGTACATCTTGTGCGGATCATGGCCGCCGCGATTCAGCCGCCAGATGTCGTCGTCGGACATGTTGGCGACCATCTCCAACAATTCCGGGTACTTGCCGAAGAAGTGCTTGCGCACGTAGGCGCCGTCCTTGGACTTGAATGTTTGGTACTCGCCGTCCACGCACTCTTCCATGCGCTTGACCAGCAAGCCGTTCTTGTCCCTGGCCAGCAGCGTATCCCAGTAGGAGCCCCAGACCACTTTGATCACGTTCCAGCCGGCACCGCGGAAATCCGATTCCAGCTCCTGGATAATCTTGCCGTTGCCGCGCACCGGGCCGTCCAGCCGCTGCAGATTGCAGTTCACCACGAAGATCAAATTGTCGAGCTTCTCGCGCGACGCCACGCTGATCGCGCCCATCGACTCGGGCTCATCGACTTCCCCGTCGCCGAGGAAGCACCACACCTTGCGGCCCTCCGTATTGGCCAAGCCTCGGTCCTGCAGGTACTTCATGAAGCGCGCCTGGTAGATCGCCATGATCGGTCCCAGCCCCATCGACACCGTCGGGAACTGCCAGAAGTCCGGCATCAGCCACGGGTGCGGATAGGAAGACAGGCCCTTGCCGTCCACTTCCTGGCGGAAGTTGTCCATCTGCTCCCTGGTCAGCCGCCCGAGCATGAAGGCGCGGGCATAGACCCCGGGCGCGGAGTGTCCCTGGACGAACACGAGGTCGCCACCGTGGTTCTCCGAAGGCGCGTGCCAGAAGTGATTGAAGCCGACGTCGTAAAGTGTCGCTGCCGAGGCGAAGCTGGCGATATGGCCGCCCAATTCCGAGGACTGTTTGTTGGCGCGCAACACCATCGCGGCGGCGTTCCAGCGCACGTATGAGCGAATCCGGTGTTCCAGCGCGTGGTCTCCTGGGGAGCGCTCCTCCTTGCCGGGCGGGATGGTGTTGATGTAAGGGGTATTGGCGCTGTACGGCAGGTACACGCCCGAGCGGCGTGCCTTCTCGAGCAGTTTCTCGAGGATATAGTGCGCACGTTCCGGGCCCTCGTGATGAAGCACACCGTCGAGGGCATCCAGCCACTCGTTCGTCTCCTGCGGATCGTCGTCCGGAAGCGCTGCCATAATTTCTGCCCTTGGTGAGGTCGCCGTCGTTATCCGGGACTGCGGTGTTTGTGACGCCGCGCCCGATTTTGGCAAAAATTATATCACCGGCAAGCCGCGCAAAATCCTTGCCGGACAGGGGCTTTGGCGCTTATTTGGCGGACGGCGGAATGCGCCCGAGCAGGTAGAACTCGTCGTTGGCGCGCATGTCGATCAGATGCGCCATGCGGTTGGAGAGCGCGAACAACGCGGTGATGGCGCCGATGTCCCAGATGTCCTCTGCGTTGAAGCCGTGGTTGCGCAACGCCTCATGGTCCGCTTCGACCATGGCCTCCGGAGTGCGGGCGAGCTTGCAGGCGAAATCCAGCATCACCTTCTGGCGCGGCGTGATGTCGGCCTTGCGGTGGTGGGTCGCCACCTGGTCGGCGATCTGCGGATTCTTCGCGTAAATGCGCAGGATCGCGCCGTGGGCGATCACGCAGTAGGGGCACTGATTCAACCCGCTGGTGGCGACCACGATCATTTCCTTCTCGGCTTTGCTGAGCCCCGAGTCCTTGAGCATGAGCGCGTCGTGGTAGGCGAAAAACGCACGGAATTCGTCGGGCCGGTGTGCCAGAGTCAGGAACACGTTGGGGATGAACCCAGCCTTCTGCTGCACTTCCAGCATTTTCGCGCGGATGTCCTGCGGCAGCTCTTCGAGCTTCGGGACGGGATACTTGCTGATCGGGTGGGTCATTTCGCTTCGCTCAATGATGGTGAAGGGTGAATGAGTGAATGAATGAGTGAAGGGTAACTGCGATCTGGGGACTAAGGCGAACCAGAACTTGAAAGAGCGTTAGGTTGTGCACATTCACCCTTCACCCTTCACGCCTTCACTCGCGCCAGCGCGTCAATCGTACTTTCTCAGATCTTCAATGACCTTGCCGTCGTTGGGCAGCGAGCCGGACTCGGCAAATTCGACCTGTCCACGCAGTTTGCATACGTCGCGCAGCGTGTTGGTGATGGCCTGCGCAAGCAGGTCGTTCCGGTTGCGGACTTCGCAGTGTAGCGTCATGCGGTCGTTCTTGTCGGCGTCGTGGTCCACCACCAGGCGCGCCTTCAGGATCTCGGCGTGGCGTTTCACCACCTGCGCGACCTGCGAAGGATGCACGAACATGCCCTTCACTTTCGTCGTCTGATCGGCGCGCCCC
>DASXQN010000260.1:0-5746 GCA_036507155.1 Anaerolineales bacterium | reverse complement strand
GCCTGGCGGTATAAGACCTTGATAATTTCGACGCGTTGCTGGATGCCGACCGGAAGGTCCTTCACGTAGGCATCCGGGTCGACCTCGAGGCCGTACTGATCGGAGATCTCGCGAATCTTACGCGCCACCGTCAGCCGGTCGAGAAAGACACGGTTGCGGAGCGTCTCATTGCCGAGCATAACGTTCTCGGTCACGGTCATTACCGGAACCAGCATGAAGTGTTGATGGACCATGCCGATGCCGCGCTCGATCGCGTCGTGGGGGCTGTCGATCTCCACCACCTGATCGTTGACCAGCACCTGGCCTTCGTCCGGTTTATACAATCCGTACAGGATGTTCATTAACGTCGTCTTGCCTGCTCCATTCTCGCCGAGCAGGGCCAGGATCTCCCCCTTTTCCAAATAAAGATCGATGTGATCGTTGGCTAGAACGCCGGGAAATCTCTTGGTTATGCCGCGCAGTTCCAGGACGGGCATGTCATTCTCCTACGGCCTCGTACCTTCATTAACCTGGCTCAACAGATAGTCCCGCAGGCTGTTAATCATGCGAGCAGTTTTCTGAACTTGAACCTGCGGGACGCTTACTCAAGGTGCAAAAAGGCCGGGGGAATGGGTACCCCCGGCCTTTCTTGGACGGGTAAAGCTTACTGACTTACGCTCACTGCGCCGCTGATGATATCGGCTTTGAGCTGTTCGAGCTCAGCCTGCAAGGCTGCGGGGACCTGGCTGTCGAACGCATGGAAGGGCGCTATGCCGACGCCGCCATTCTCGAGCGTGCCGCTGTAGACGCCGCCCGCGAAGGTGCCGTCTTGAACGGACTTGATCGTGTCGAACACGGCTACGTTCATGTTCTTCAGCACGCTGGTCAGGATCACGCTCTCGAACTCAGGAGCGGACACGACCATATCGGTATCGACGCCGATGATCCAGCACGAACCGGTGTCTTTGCAGACCGCGGCAGAGCCGAGGCCCACGGGGCCGGCGACCGGCATGATAATGTCGGCGCCTTCCTGCACGAGATTCTGCGCGTAGGCCGCGCCGTCATCGGTGGATTCGAAGTTACCGGTGAACAGGCCATCGTCGTCGGCGGTGCTCCAGCCCAACACTTCCACGCTGGTACCATGCACGGTGTTGTAGTGATTTACGCCGGCTTCGAAACCCTTCATGAAGATGGTGACGGGCGGGATGTTAATGCCGCCGTACGTGCCGACCTTGCCGGTCTGGGTCATGCCGGCAGCCAGGTAGCCCGCCAGGAAAGCAGCCTGGTCGGTCTGGAAGGTCAGGCCGCGCACATTTGCGATCTCGCTCGCGGAACCGCAGGTCTGGCCTTCAACGGCATCGCCGAAGCAGTCCGGATAAGCATAGTCCACGATCGCGAACTTGGTGTCGGGGTTGGCCTTGGCAGCCACAGCGGTGTCAACGCCCAGCAGGAAGCCGACGGTCACGATCAGGTCGGTATCCTCATCCAGGAACTGCTGGATGTTCTTGGCGTAGTCGGACTGCTGTTGTGACTCCAGGAATTTGCCCTCGACGCCAAGCTCGGCAATGGCCTGTTCCACACCGGCCCAGGCGGTGGCGTTGAAAGTCTTGTCATCAATTCCGCCCAGGTCGGTCACCTGACCGACTTTGAGAGCAGCGGGAGCGGGAGCCGGCGCCTCGGTGGCGGGGGCCTCGGTCATGGGCATTTCGGTGGCGGGAGCGGCCGTGGGCGCGCCGCAGGCCGTCAGGAACATCGCGGCGATGACCAGTACGGCCAACATGGAATACAGCTTCTTCATGTGATTCTTCTCCTCATTGGAAGGTAGTGAAATGATGTGGGGATCCATTGTGCTGCTGGAATGAGTCTCTTGCGAGTTTCACCTCCTGGCCATGGTCTATCAAAATTGTTGTTGTACGTCCGTCCCTAGGTCTGGAAGTATAAGGCCTCTCCTGCCTTTGTGCAAGACAAGCCGACTAGACACCTCATTACGGAGCTTGTGGCGGGATTCCTGTAGTCACGATATTCCGGGATAGATCGGAGGCGAGCTGGATTAGATTGGTTTGGACCGGCTGCGGCACGCGCAGTCCGCGATCTTGAAACGGCGCGATGGCGATCGAGCCGGAATACTCACTCTGGTGCGCGCCTCCATTTATGAGGGCAGAGAGCAGCATTGGGATCGCGGGATCGGCGTTCTTTACGAATGACGTCAGCAAGACCGCCTGCGCTGCGCGCGTGACCTGGAACTGGTCCTGTTCCGAGCCGAGGGCCGCCACTCCCCGCTCCGCTGCGGCGACCAACGCGCCCTGGCCCGTCCCGCCGCCCACCCCGAAGATCACGTCTGCACCCGCCGCGATCGATTCAAGCGCCGCCGCGCGGCCCCAGACATCGTCGCGGAAGAGGTCTTCCTGGCTGCCGTTCTCCCGATACGTGATCAATACCTGGACGTCGGGATCCGCGTATGCGGCACCGGCGCGAAATCCTTCGCAGGCGCGCCAGTTCGACGGGATGCCGGCCGTCTCGCACACCGCGGCGACGATGCCGGTGCGCGTCATGCGCGCAGCCAGGTAGCCGGCCAGGAATCCGGCCTGGTCCTCGTGAAATGTGACGGCGACGTAATTGGGGTGCGCAGGGTCGGGCGGCTGGTCAAGCCCGACGAAAATGGTGGCGGGATATCGATCCGCGGCGAACAGCGTTTCGTCGCGGAAGCCGGCTCCCGCGCTCAAGACTACATCGTAGTGCCGGCGGGCGAAATACTCCAGGTTCTTTGCATAATCGCGCGGATCCACCGACTCAACATAGGCCGTGATCTGTGCGACATGTCCCGCCTGCGCCCGCTCGAGCTGGTCCCATGCGGATTGCGTCAGGCCGTGATCGTGCAACCCGCCGGTGTCGGTGACCAGGCCGACGCAAAACACCTCCAGCCTGGCGCAATCGTTTACGCCGGCCGCGCAGCTGGATTGAACCAGTGCAAACAGCAACAACGCGCGCAACTGTAGTGGCACGTGCGTCGGCGTCTGGCTCATGTTCTTGGCTCTGCCAGGTTCCCCCTCATTATAGGTTGCCGCTCAGGGGGCTATGGCTCGCCGCTGCCGGGCTCCGGCCGATGGGCGTCCAGAAAGGCCCGGTCGCTGGCGCTCAGGTCCAGCTTGCCCGTCAGATCCGGCCGGCGCTGTATCGTCCGGAGCAGGGACTGCTCGCGGCGCCATTTTTCGATGCGCGCATGGTCGCCCGAAAGCAATACGTCCGGCACACTCCAGCCGCGAAACTCCGGCGGACGGGTGTAGTGCGGGTATTCGAGCAGGCCGGCGGCATGCGAGTCGTTTTCGGCGCCGCCCGGGTCGCCGAGCACGCCGGGCAGCAGGCGCGCGACCGCGTCGATGACGATCAGCGCGGGCAGTTCACCGCCGGTGAGCACATAATCGCCGATCGAGATCTCGTCGGTTACCAGGTGTTCGCGGATGCGTTCGTCGACGCCCTCATAGCGTCCGCAGATCAGGGCGATGCGCGGCTGAGCGGACAATTCGTGCGCAATATCTTGCGAGAAAACGCGTCCCTGTGGGGTGAGCAGGATGACCGGGACCTCGGTCCGGCCGCCGAGCACGGATTCGACCGCCTCGAAAACGGGTTCCGGTTTCATCACCATCCCGCCGCCTCCGCCGTAGGGTGTGTCGTCGGTCGTGTGATGTTTGTCGTGCGCGTGGTCGCGGATGTTGTGCAGGCGCACATCCAACAGTCCGCGTTCGCGGGCGCGTTGCAAAATGCTCGCCTCCAGATACGGCGCAAAGACTTCCGGCAGCAACGTGAATACATCGAACTGCATGCGAAGATTCTAGCATGGAATGGCGGTGCAGCTGCGGCCGCGTCGCCAGCTTAGAGCGCTATGAGAGTATTTGGGCGGCGCACGGGAGATCGAGACCACCGGGCTTGACGCCCGTTTCCGACGGATGGTAATATGACTGGATGTATTTACGCGGAAGCAAATGGAGCATGAGCCGTCGTCGCAAGCGGCCCAACTGGTTTCGAATCATCTTGTTGAGCCTGCTGGTGTTGGGGGGTTCGTATTTTAATCGCTACATCCTGCCCACGCAGCCCTCGCCGTTTGTCCCGACCCCCACCGTGACGCGCGATCCCGAATCGTACGTCACGCAGGCAGATGAGCTGTTCAATCAGGGCAAGCTGCTGCCTGCGATCGACTCGTACCAACAGGCGATTGCGGTGAATCCCAACGATCCGGCGGTGTACGTCGCTCAGGCGCGCGTTCAGGTGTGGGCGGGACTGTACGCCGATGCCGAGACCAGCGCGGAAGACGCGTTGCTGCTGAATCCCAACAACAGCATGGCGCATGCGGTCCGTGCGTGGGCGCTGGATTTTCAAGGCAACTTCCTCGAAGCCGAGTCTGCCATCAAGCGCGCGCTTGAGCTGGATCCCAATAACGGCCTGGCACATGCCTACTACGTGGAGATCCTGATCGATTCCTACATCTCGGGCACGGGTTCATACGAAGGCATCAATACGGCCATCGAAGAGTCGAAGGTGGCCCTGGCCCTGTTGCCGAACACGCTCGAGGCGCATCGCGCCCGCGCGTATATCCTGGAAGCCACTGCCAATTATGAAGAGGCTATCCGCGAGTACCAGGCCGCCGTCGCCATCAACGCGAACATTGCCGACCTGCACCTGTCTCTCGGACGCAATTACCGCGCCCTGGGGATCTATGACCAGGCGGTGGAAGAGTTTACGCGCGCCAATGCCCTCAACCCCGGCGACCCGACCCCCGACCTGCTGATCTCACGGACCTACGCGACCATCGGTGAGTATGCCAAGGC
This sequence comes from Anaerolineales bacterium, assembly GCA_036507155.1. Lineage (GTDB taxonomy): Bacteria > Chloroflexota > Anaerolineae > Anaerolineales > Villigracilaceae > DASXQN01. The sequence continues at coordinate 944 of DASXQN010000260.1, read as the reverse complement.
TGCCCAGTATGCCGAATCGGCCGTGAAAGACAATCCCACCGATACCAACCTGCACGGCAATCTCGGCGTGATGTATTATCACAACCTGCTCTGGCCGGAGGCCGTCAAGGAGCTCACGCTGGTGGCGAACGGCGGCCTGACCGCGGAAGGTCAGCGCGTCGAGGCCATCAACCTGATCCCGGACACGCGCATCGCCGAGTATTACTTCACGTACGGGTTGGCGCTGGCACGGCTCAATCGCTGCGGCGAGGCCCTGAAGATCGCGCAGATGCTCCAGGAGCGCGTCCCTTCGGACGAGATCGCCGTCACGAACGCGGACGAGATCAACAATATCTGCCGCCGGAATCTCAACCAGACTGCCACGCCGTCCCTCACTGCGCCCGAGGGCGAAACGACTCCGGCCGGTACGCCCACGCCGTGAGCGGACCGGCAGACCTCAGCTTATGAATGTCCCTATTCGGCGCCCGATCTTCCATCGCCGCGCGCAAAGCAATATCTATCGCATGTTCTTCTGGGTCGTGCTGATCCTCGGCGGAATCTGGTTCATCCGTCAGGTGCAGTCCGGCGTGGTGCAGCCGCTCTTCCTGCCTACACCCACGCCGACGCGCACCGCCAACTCTTATGCACTGGAAGGCGAGGCACAGTTCACCGCCGGGCAACTGGACGCGGCCATCAGCGCCTACCACGAGGCGGTGCGCGTCGACCCTGCGGATGCCGACGCCTGGGCCAGGCTGGCGCGCGTCCAAACCTACTCCACCGCTTTGCTTGTCACCGACCCGGAGCGCAGAGACCGGCTTGCGGAGGCGCTTGAATCGATCAACCAGGCTGTGCAGCTGGCCCCGGATGACAGCACGGTGCACGCCATCCGCGCGTTCGTCCTGGATTGGAACGCGAACCCGACTCTTATCGATGAAAAGCAGGCTCAGGCATACCTGACCGAGGCC
>DASXQN010000259.1:0-2961 GCA_036507155.1 Anaerolineales bacterium | reverse complement strand
TCGAGACCGCGGGCTTCAAGGAAGGCAGCTGGCTCGATAACAGCGGCCATCCGCATACCGAGGCGCTGCGCACGACCGAACGCTTCCACCGCGTCAACTTCGGCCACATGGAGGTCGACGTCACGATCGATGACCCGAAAGCGTACTCACGGCCGTGGAAGTCAGACACGATGCGCTTTACCCTGCAGCCTGACACCGAACTGCTCGAGCATCTCTGCGAAAACAACCGGGACCTGCCGATTTTGGAGCGGTACTGGCGCGGACAGGAGCAGGCCGGTGCATCAACGAAGGGAAAACAGTGATGAAAACAAACTCGCAATTTTCGAAATGCGGTTGCGCTGTTTACCGTCCTGAGACCGGCGTTAGCCCGGCCTTCAGGATAGTCGCCGCCGCCTCGGGCGATGCGAGAAAGCGGATCAGAGCTCTGGCCGCCTCCGGCTGCCGGGCCGTGCTGGTGAGCGCCCCCGCGAAGGAAACTTCTGGCTGAAGCTCGGCCGGAATCGCGCCGACGAAAGTAACACCGGGAACGTTTATCAGCTCGCTGACCTGCTGAAAGCCAATCTCCGCCTCGCCGCGCGCGACGACGGCGGCTACCGGCTCGCCGGACGGCGGCCCGCGCACCTTTTGAGTCTTGCCCGCCACTTGGTCAGCGACGCCGAGCTTCGCAAACAGAGTCGTCGATAGATAGATGCCGCTGGCGCTATCGGAGTACGCGATGGACTTCACCGCAAGCAGCACTTTCCGGAACGCCTCGACGCTGCGGATGTCCGGCTTCGCGGCCCCAGCCCGCACCACCATGCCGACCATTGAGCGGGCGAGCAGGATCTTGCTGCCGGCCTGCACTAATCCTCGCCTGGCGAGCTCGTCGGCCGACCCTCCATCCAGGATCACGACATCTGCGGCCTCACCCCGCGCCAATCGGGCGGGAATTGCCTCCGGAGAGTCCCCCAGTGATGGACCGCGCGTCGTGATCAGGTGGTGGCCGCTCGCGCGCTCGAAAGCCGGGCCCAGTTCGGAATAGACCGCATAAAAGCCGGCCGAGATCATCACGTGCACATCGGCGGCAAACGCTGCGCCTCCGATCGACAGGATAGCCGCACAAAGCGTGAAGAACCATCGAACGAGCGATCTTGGTTTCATAAGCTCCTCCGCACAGGTTAGAGCCGCTCTTTGAAGAAGCGCAGGATCGGGCCGGCTGCTTCCGACGACCGGCTGCCCGGTTCGAGGATTGGATCGGATGCAAAGAAATGGCCCGCGCCTTGAATGACGATGTGCCGCGCGTAAAAACCAGCCTGTTTCAGCGCCAGCAGGAAATTATCCGACTGCGCGCGATCGACGATGTCGTCCTCGGTACCATGTACGATCAGGAATGACGTCGCGTTTTTCGCCTTGACAGTGTATGTCATCGGCGAGGCCTCCAGATAAATCTTGCGGTTTTCCGTCGACGGCACGCCGAGAAACTTCTCAGTGATGTTATCGTGCGGCCGGTGCACCTGATCGTGATTCCATTGCTGCGCCATATCATAGACGCCGTAAAAGCCGACCACCGCCTTCACGCGCGTGCTGACCGATGCGAAACCGTCCTTGGGATAGGCGTTGATGAAGGGCGCGTCCTCATAGGTGAGCGACGTCAGCGCGACCAGATGTGCACCGGCCGAATCGCCCATCATGCCGAGGCGCTCAGGGTCGACTTTGATCGCCTCGCCTCGCCCGCGAACAAATTGCACTGCCGCGCGCACGTCGTGCACGGCCTGCGGATAGGTCTTCTGCCCCGGCTTCGACAGCCTGTAGCTGACCGCGAACAACACATAGCCCTGCTGCGCCAGATAACGACCCCAGTAACCATAGGAGGTGCGGGCGCCGGCCTGCCAGCCACCGCCGTGTACAGCGACGATCGCCGGATATTTGCCCGGCGCCTTGGGTTGATACAGATCGCCCTGCAGTACAACGCCGTCGTGATTGGCGTATTCGACGCCACTCTGAATCTCCACGTCCCCTGTTGCCGTCTGGGCACGTGCCGAAACAAGGCCCGCCGCGAGCGCCAAGGCCCCGATCACCGCTGCCCTGGATATAGACATCATGCGATCCTCCAGAGATTGCTCTTTGGGTGTCAGCATAAACCACCTGCCGCAACAGGCGCGCAGGAATTTGATGCGGTCCATCCATCACAAGCATCGAGAAATGCCGCGAAGTAAAGCTTCACTTCGGAATTTTCCAGCGGTAGAGTTGTCCAGAAAATAACCAGTTCGAGAACGTCACGCACAAGAACATCCCCCGGCACCTTCAGCACGTGGAAGGAAGGATTACCGATGATGCTTCAAAACAAGAAGTTCACTGGATTGGGTTGGATTCTTGGGGTTGCCATACTTGTTTTATTGTTCCTGGCCATTCCAGGCTTTGCTCAGCTTCCGACGGGAACAATTCTGGGCGTGGTGAAGGATGCCAGCGGTGCGGTCATACCAGGCGCGAGTCTGAGGGTAACCAATATTGACACCTCTTTGACTCGTACTGGGACGAGCGCCGAGGACGGTTCTTACCGGTTTCCTGCGCTGCCTGTCGGCCGCTATCGGGTGGTAGTGATGAAGGAAGGATTCTCGGCACTCACTCGCACGGGTATTACATTGGAGGTTGCGCAAGAAGCCACCATTGAAGTGATTTTGGAAGTTGGTTCGCCGGCGCAAACCGTCACAGTGGCCGAAGAAGCGCCTCTGGTCCAGACCACAAGCAGCACCATGGGCGGACTTGTGAATGAAGAACAGGTCGCAAATCTGCCGCTCAACGGCCGGAACCTGATAACTCTAACGTTGATGCAGGCCGGTGTCTTACAGACTACGGTGATTCCCGCCACGACGATTGGTTCCGCTTTATCGACCGGTGTCACCATCAGCAACAATGGCATGCCGATCCATTCGAATAGCTACATGCTCGACGGCGCGAACATGATCGGCGTGTTTACATTCA
>DASXQN010000258.1:0-3039 GCA_036507155.1 Anaerolineales bacterium | reverse complement strand
CGCAAGCTGTGGCTAAAGGATGAATCCCGCAATCCCACTGCTTCTTTCAAGGATCGCGCCAGCGCAGTGGTGGTGACGCGCGCGCACGAAATTGCAGGTGCGGACAGCCGTCCGCCCGTACTCGTGACCGCCTCGACCGGGAACGCCGGCGCGGCGTTGGCCGGCATGGCGGCCGCCGTCGGACAGCAGGCCGTGATCCTGGTCCCACGCTCAGCGCCGCCGGCCAAGGTCGCTCAGTTGTTGATTTACGGGGCGCGGGTCATCCTCATTGACGGCAGCTACGACGATGCTTTCGAGCTGAGCGTCCAGGCGGCGCAGGAATTTGGATGGTACTGCCGCAACACAGGATACAATCCCTTCACGGCTGAGGGGAAAAAGACCGCGGCCTTCGAGATCTGGGAGTGGTGGGTGCAGGTCCATAGCGACTGGCATGATCAGATCGGCGAAGCTGCGGACCATTCACCGCTGGTTGTTTTTGTCTCAGTGGGGGACGGCAACATCATCTCCGGGATTCACAAGGGCCTGAAGGACCTGCTCGCGCTCGGCTGGATCAAGCGCATGCCGCGGCTAATAGGTGTGCAGGCGGAGGGATCGGCTTCGGTCTACAACGCCTTCACAGCCGGCGGCGAGACCATCGCACCGGTCAACGCGCAAACCCTCGCGGACAGCATATCCGTAAATCTGCCTCGGGACGGCGTGCGCGCCGTCCGGGCCGCGCGTGAGACGAACGGCACCTATATCGCGGTGTCGGATGCGGAGATCCTCCGGGCCGTTGCTGACCTCGGCAGAATTGGGATCTTCGCCGAACCTGCCGGTGCGGCCGCGTATGCGGGGCTGGTCAAGGCGGCAGCCTCGGGGGCGGTCCGAGGCGATGATCCCGTCCTGGTGTTAAACACGGGGAGCGGCCTCAAGGACATTCGGGCCGCGCTGCAATCCGTCGAATCTTCCGCGCAGGGGGAAGCTCCGATCATCGAACCGACTCTCCAGGCACTCCAACGCGTCATCCACATCACCGGATAAAGAACGGGCCATGAACATCACCTATTCAATTGTCGCTCCGATCTACAACGAAATCGAAAACCTGCCGGTCCTGTATGAGCGCGTCAAGGAGGTTATGCAATCGTCCGGCCAGCCCTGGGAACTGCTGCTGGTGGATGATGGCTCGACTGACGGTTCCACGGAGAAGATCCGCGCGCTGGCCCAGGTTGACAGCCACGTGCGGCCGATCATCTTCGCGCGTAACTTCGGCCATCAGGTGGCCATCACCGCCGGCTGGGATTACGCACGCGGTCAGGCCGTCGTCATCATCGATGCCGACCTGCAGGACCCGCCGGAGGTGATCCTAGACCTGGCACGCAAATGGCAGGAGGGCTATGAGGTGGTGTATGCCGTGCGTTCGGAACGCGAAGGCGAGAGCTGGTTCAAGCGCTTAACCGCTGCGTTCTTTTATCGCTTGATCGCGCGCATCACGGATGTAAAGATCCCGGTCGACAGCGGTGATTTCCGCCTGATGGACCGCAAGGTGGTGGATGTGCTCAAACAGATGCGCGAGCGCCACCGTTTCCCGCGCGGCATGTCCGCCTGGGTGGGCTTCAAGCAGATCGGCGTGCCGTACAAGCGCGCGGCGCGCTTCGCAGGCGAGACCAAGTATCCATTCCAAAAAATGCTGCGACTGGCGTTGAACGCCATCACGAGTTTTTCGTATCTGCCCTTGCAGATCGCCACGTTCTTCGGCTTCATCTCGGCAGGCATCGCCATCATCGGCATCCCGATCGTCATCGCGCTGCGCGTCAGCGGCGCGCCGCAACTCACCGGTCAGGCCACGACGCTAATCGCCGTGCTGTTCCTGGGCGGCGTGCAATTGATCTCGCTGGGTATCCTCGGCGAGTACGTGGGCCGGCTGTACGATGAAGCCAAAGGCAGGCCGCTGTACATCGTCCGCGAGGCGCCGGAGGACCAGACGTAGGCGCCAAAACAGCGCCCGGCGTTTCGTGCGCCGGGCGGATGAAGAGCAGGGCATTCAGATCTTAGGGAGGATTTGGAGTTGTGGTTTTCTTACGTTTTAGAAATCTCGCGATGAGCACGCCGGCAGGCGCCGCCAGCGCAAACGCCAACACGCCGGCGATCACCAGCCCGGCGCCGGCCAGGATCCCGATCCACAGGAAAGCAAATCCGACCGGATCCGATTTTACGACTTGGCCGCTCGCATCCATGCAGTGCAACTCGTATGCTGTGGCCGGAGAGCTGTTGCCGTACTCATCGGTCGTGGTCGACGCGTACGAATATACCTCGGCGGTCGTGTTGTCCGGACAGATGAACGAGCCGGTGGTCCTAATCGCCATATCACTTCCCGAGGAGATGCTCCCTACAGTCGTAGCCACCGGCAATAAGCATCCGGCGAGTACGACAAAAACGATTCCCCAAACCAGGCATCCTGAGAGCGCGCCGGCACCTGCAGATGAATTCATTTGACCTCCTTGGTGAATGTGTCATTTATATCGCAATTCCTACCAGCGTACATGGGACGTTGGTAACGGCAAAGCGGACGTAATGGGCGCAAGCGAACCGGCCGTCCGATTCGATTTATAATACGAAATGTCTGACAATTCTTGAGGAGCGTGTATGACCAGCATCGATCTGACGATCCACAAAGATCGCCGCGCGCGTGCCATCGAGCAGGCGCGCAAGCGGAACATCATCATTCCCACGTATGCCCAGATGAAAGACCCCGGCGCCATCGACGGCCGGATCCTGAACGAGCTCAAGCAGATCGGCCTGTGGGATATCCATCCGCGCAATCTCTTCCGGATCACCTGGCACAACGAACCGAAAGCTGCGGGTGGAGGATTCGGCGGCGTAAACTATCTCGAGCTGCCGCCTGCGCTCACGGGCGTCCCGGCCCGCATCCTGGTCTTGATCGGCAAGTGGTTTCCAACCGGCGCGCACAAGGTCGGCGCTGCGTTTTCGTGCCTGGTCCCGCGGCTCGTCACCGGCCAGTTCGATCCGACCACCCAGAAGGCTGTCTGGCCATCGACCGGA
>DASXQN010000257.1:0-6083 GCA_036507155.1 Anaerolineales bacterium | reverse complement strand
CGCGCGGCATGCCGTTCAGGTCCACGCGCTGGAAAGCCTTGACCGATTTTTCGATCATCGGCCGCACCCGCGTCCACTCAGCTTCGAGATGTTCCTCCCAAAACCACCGTAGATGGTCGGTGATCAGCTTCTTCATCGAGTCCGGTTCGATGACATATTCGTAAGCGCGCTTCTCCAGCTTCTCATCGATGTACTGTTCGTCGAAGCCCTTCTTCAGGAATTCGACGTAGCTTTTCGCCGAGACCAGAACCTTATCCCAGTTCACGCGCGGACGCGCCACGCCTTCCCGGTACATACAGACCTCGACGTAGGACTTGAACATGGCTGCACGCAGATCCTCTCCCGGCGTCTGCTCCAACCAGGCGAGGTATTCCGGAAAACTCGCAAAACTCTGGCGCGGCACCACGGCGTAATGGAAGCCGATCATCACCAGCTTGTGGCGGAACAGCTCCTTTGCCGACATGCGTGCCCGCGTCCGGTGGACCCATTCGTGGATCCCCGTGTCGTCTTCGGCTTTTGCAAACAAGAGCAGGCTGCCGAAGGCATTGAGCGCCGGCTCCACGCGCACGGAGGCCTGGCCGACAGCGGATTTTTCGAGTTCAAGTGCGAAGGGCATGGCCACTGCTCCTATTCATTCTATGCATACTATTCAGAAAATTGAATATCATGCATATTATACGCCGCACGGGCCACTTGTCAAGGGTGCAATAAAAAATCCCCGCTGATCATCAGCGGGGATTTTTGCTTCGAAAATAGTTACCCTACTTCGACGGCGTGCCCTCGACGGCGATGCCGGTCCAACTGAACACCCGCTTCTCGCTGGTCGAGCCTGCGGTCACCCAGATGGGCTGGCCTTGTTCGTCGGTGCCCGCCTGGCGTACGGGGATTACCCACCAACGCATGATATGCGCTACGTTATCGTTGGGACGGAAAGAGGTGGGCACAATGTATTTCGTGTCGGATACGAAGTCCGTGATGCGCCGTCCCTGGCTGGCGGTCACATCTTCCACCGTGATCTGATAGCGCTCACCATCGCGCAGCGTACCCACAGAGGCCCACTGCAACGTCACCACGTCATTGGCCAGGGTGAAGGCGCCTCCGTCCGCAGGCAGCAGCAGGTTGGGGGCGGGGTAGGGCGGCGGGATCGTCGCGGTCGGGGTGGGACCGGGCGTGGCCGCGCGCGCACACAGCGGAATGGTCAACGATTGGCCGATGAACACATTATCAGTCGATAGGCCGTTGAAGTCTTTAATGGCTTGCATTGAAACCGCATAATTCAAGGCGATGCTTGAAAGCGAATCCGTGTCCTGCACGGTGATCACCACCTTCTCGCAAGCGGCCTTGGTGGCTTCGGCGGGCTCGAGTGTGTTGGTCGGGAGCGGTGGCGCAGTCGGCGTGGGGTATGGGATCTTGAGCACCTGGTCCACGACCAGGTTATTGCACGATGCAGGCAGGTTGTTTAGAACGATGATGCTCTGCACGGATACGCCAAAAGTGAATGCGATCGAGCCGCAGTTATCTCCCGCGTTCACCTTGTAATCGAACGGCTCTTGCAAAGTTGCAGACGGGATCGCCGTGGGAATCAGCGTCTCGGTGGCAGTCGCACTGGGTGTCGCGGTCTCGGTCGGGCTGGCGATCGCGGTAGGCTCGACCACGCGTCCGCCTGCGCGCAAGCCAAAGAAGACGATCGCCGCGCCAATGAGCAGGACGATCGCCAGGATGCCGAGGGCCGCGGGAAGGCTCAAGGTCACTTCGGGCATGCGCGCAGCCTGGATGGCGCGCTCGGCTTTTTGAACCGCCTTGGGCTCGGGCTTGCCTCCCTTTAACTCTGTGCCGCACACGAGGCAACGAATGGCGTTCTCGCTCAGCCGCGTACCGCATGTGGGGCAGATTTTTGTTTTTTGTGATCCGGTTTCTGGGGTCATATCGGCGGAGATTATACCATCTATGCCGCGACGGGCATTTTCAAGCCAAAATCGGCAGGATAACGCTTACCCTGCTCTCATTTCTGCGCGTTTCGGGGGATCCTGGGGCTTAGGTCTTCTTGATTTTGGGCGCCGTAGGAGGGTTGACCGAGGTCGCAGTGCGCGCTGGCAGGGTCGTTACCAGCACCTTGTCCACCCGCCGGCCGTCCATATCGATGACTTCGAAGCGCAAGCCACGCCACTCGAATTGTTCGGCAGCCTGCGGCACGCGGCCCAGCGACATCATGACGAAGCCGCCCAGGGTCTCGTATTCGTCCTCGTGGGGGAGCTCCGGGAGCTTGAAGATCTCCTTGAACTCGTCGATCTCGAGCATCCCATCCAGCAGCCAGGAGCCGTCCTGGCGCTGCGTGGCTTGGGGCTCTTCAAATTCGATCTCGCCGACGATCTCTTCCATGATGTCGTGAATGGTCAGCAGGCCCTGCAGGCTGCCGAATTCATCGATCACCAGCATCATCTCGGCGCGTTTTTCCTTCAGGATTTCGAGCGCCTGCGAGGCGAACATGCTCTCGGGCACGTAGAGAGCCGGCTTCAATAAATCCTTCAGTTTGATCGGTTCGTTGGCCAGGCTGGGAACAAGGATATCGCGTGCCTTGACGATCCCGAAAATGGTATCCAGGCTGCCCTGGCACACCGGGAAGCGCGAGTACGAATTCTCCGCGATCTTGCGGCGCATGTCCTCCGCGCTATCGCGCGTGTCGAGCCAGACGATCTCCGTGCGCGGCGTCATCAGCGAGTAGACGCGCTGATCCGACAAACCGAACACGCCCTGCACCATGTCCTGCTCAGATTCCTCGAAGACACCAGCCTGCGTGCCCTGGTCGATCAGCACGTGCAGCTCTTCTTCGGTAATGGGGGGTTCATTGGATGGCTTGATCCCCATGATGCGCAGAACCAGATTGGTGGCTGCGCCCAGCAGCTTGACGACTGGCGAGAATACTTTGGAAATGAACAGCATCGGCCCGGCCACGACCCGGGCGATCCGCTCGGGGCTGTGCAGTGCGAGCCGCTTGGGGACCAGCTCCCCGAGCCACAACGAAACGGCAGTAATCCCGAACACGACGACGCTGATCGCGATCGATTCGCTATAGGGCTGGATCAACGGAAATCTGGCAAGGTCCGCCGCGAGCAGACGCGAGATCGTCGCGCCACCCACCGCGCCCGCCAGCACGCCGGTCAGCGTGATGCCGATCTGAACTGTTGATAGGAAGACATTGGGATCTTCGATGAGATCCAGGGCGGTCTTCGAGGCTTTATCCCCTTCGTTGATCTGTTGCTGCAAACGGGCTTTCCGGGAGCCCACCAGCGCTGCCTCCGACATCGACAGCACGCCGTTGATTAAAACCAAAACCGCGATCACCACGATCTCATTCCAATAACTCATGCTTGGCCTTCCTCAGAGGCTCTTTACGTCCATATCCATTTTAACGTTAAATGTCTCGAAAATAGGACTGCTGCGTGCGCTACGGCACGACACGAATACCGTCGCCAGCCTCTGCCATTCCGACGACCCATGCCGGTTGGTCGACCGCCCGCGCGCGGGCGAGGAAGCGATCCAATTTTTCGGCAGGCACTCCGAGCAGCAATCCACCGCTTGTCTGCGGATCGAATAGGAGCATCTGGTCGGATTCGGCCAGGTCCGTCTCCCCCTTCGGGGACTCCGCGAACCTGACGTCCGGCCGGTAGTGCGTAAGATTATCGAACGCGCCGTCGGGGAAGGTGCCCATTTCCGCGTACTTGCGCGCGCCGGCTGTGAACGGCAGTTTGCCGTGCTCGATCTTCAATCCGAGTCCCGAGGCGTGCGCCATCTCGAGGCCGTGACCCAGCAGGCTGTAGCCGGTCACATCCGTGCCGGCCCGCAGGCCGAACTCCACCGCCAATTGGCTCGCTTTTTGGTTCAGCCGAGCCATCCAGTCTACCACTTCCTGTACATCCGACTCCGCGGCCTTCTGCTGCTTGAGCGCGGTGCTCGTGACGCCGAAGCCGAGCGGTTTGGTGAGCACGAGCGCGTCGCCGTCTTTCAAGCCGCCTTTCGTCAACATTTTGCGCGGGTCGACGAAGCCAATCACCACCAGCCCGTACTTGGGCTCGCGATCCTTAACGGTATGTCCGCCGGCGATCACCACCCCGGCTTCACGCGCCTTCTCTGCCCCGCCGCGCAGGATCTCGGAAGCGATCTCCACGGGCAGGTCTTCCGGAAACGCGGCAATGTTCAGGGCCAGGAACGGCTGTCCGCCCATCGCGTACACGTCCGAGATGCTGTTGGCCGCGGCGATCGCCCCGAAGTCGTGCGCGTCATCCACGACCGGCGTGAAGAAATCGGTAGTGACCACCAGGGCGCGCTCGTCGTCCAGGCGCCAGACCGCCGCGTCGTCAGGGCCGGACAGCCCAACCAGCAGGTCCGGATACGAAGCGGTGTTGAAGACGTCCTGTACCGGGCGCAGCACCTGCGCCAACGCGTCCGCGCTTAGCTTGGACGCTCAACCCGCGCAGGTCGACATGGTCGTCAGGCGCACTTCACGTCCGGAGGTGGGGATGGGCATTACTGCTCCTTAAGAAAGTGACCAACAGCTGGAGCACCCAGCTGCTGGTCACTATTGTAAACGAAGCTGACCGTCACTCCGCGAGTGACTGTCGCATCAAGCTACGGGAGCGCGGTACCGGGCAGCGGCAGGATGAATTGCTGGTCGCTCGGGATGAAGATGGTCTGTACGCCGGGCGCCAATCGCAGAATATACTGATATTGGATCAACTGGGGCGTGAGCGATTGCGAGAGCAGTTGATTCGCCTGCGCCTCGGCCTGCGCCTGGATCAAACGTGACTCCGCTGCGCCTTTGGCGGAGATCACGGCGGCATCCGCCGCACCTTGCGCGGTCTGGCGGACCTGTTCCGCCTCCTGCTTCTTGGACTCCACCACGAACTTGGCCTGCTGGACCTGCTGTTCGGCGATCTGCTTTTGCTCCACGGCTGCAGCATATTCTTCGCTGAAGTGAATATCGCGTAGTACGAAGTCTACCAGGAGCAGATCGTTTTCTGCCAGTTTGGCGCGCAATCCTTCCGTGATCTTCTGTTCCAGTTCCGTGCGCTTGCTCGAGACGATCTCTTCCACGCCATATTGCGAGGCTACATCGCGGATGGTGCCTCGTGAGATGGCCCGGACCACACCTTCCTCATAGCGATTCTGCCAGTCGATGTGCAGTTGCACGACCTTCGCCGGGTCGACCGAGTAGATGACCGACGCGTCGATGAAGACCTCCTGCCCGTCCTTGGTGCGGGCGCGGATCGAATCGTCTCCCGAGATTTGACCCTCCTGCGGGGCGACGGACATGGTGTACGTCTGGCGCGAGATCGAATACGGCACCATCTGCTCAACGAAAGGCAGGATCCAGTGCAACCCGGGCGACAGGGCCTCGGACCGCACGCCGCCAGAACCGATGGTCTTGACTACGCCGCGCTGGGTGGCCTCAACGTATACCAAGCCGGCGCCTGCCACCGAGAGCAGGATCGCCCCGACCAGAACGACCACCACTGCCGAACTGATGCCTCGGACCGGCTGCTTGCGGCTGGAACGAGTTAGCATCAGGACCAGCAGGGCGAAGAAACCCAACCATGCCATGAACGCGCCCACTTTGATAATGCTTGCAATATTCATTTTCTCCTCCAGCGAATCATTTTCAACGACGGTCATTATACTGCCAGTTGTGCGGCTGCCAATTCCATCTTAGGTCCTTGCCGATCCCGTTGAAATTTTCTTGTCCCAAACTCTGAAGCGTGATAGCATGCCCGAATGCATATTGCGGAGGGCCAACTCGCGGAAATCGTGTTATGGCCGGACGGCATCGGCGGACGGATCATCTGTCCGCCGGAGCTGATCCCCGCGCCTGGACAGTATACGCTTGCGCAACCCGGATCGTTGCACGCGCACGCAGACGCACCGCTGCCTGTTTCCGTTTTCTTGGCGGGACCGGCCCCTGGGGGTTTTCTCGCCGCGCCGCCGCTGCCCGCGGACTGGAACCCGGGCGCGACTCTGCGGCTGCGCGGTCCCCTCGGACGCGGGTTCTCCATTCCGATCAGCGCACGGCGGATCGCGCTGATCGCGCC
>DASXQN010000256.1:0-8970 GCA_036507155.1 Anaerolineales bacterium | reverse complement strand
GAGCGCGCACATTGAACGAGCTGGTCGTCCACGACGACGAGCGCAGGCTGCTCTGGCGCTCGCTGCGCGAACGCGCCGAACACGATCAGCTTTATCGCACCGATCTGCCCGAAGCGGAGCTTCCGCCCGAAGTTCTGACGGCGCTCCTTGGGATCCAAGGTGCGGACGCGCCTTACGAGCCGATCGAGTCCGACGCGCCGCCTGGAGTTGAATGAGAGTGACCGATCTGAGACTGGAGCCCCGCAATGTCCGCCGTTCCTGAGTCTGAGCACAATTTCGCCGAGCCCGTCTGGTCGTACCGCGGCTACCAGCTGGGCGCGGCCGAGTTTACGTCCGCCATGATCCATCTCTTCCGGGCGGAGGTCAGTCGCGCCAATGTCTGGCGGCAGCGGCTGGACATGACGACCAACTGGGCGGTCGTGACCACCGGCGCGGTCATCTCGTTCGCGTTTTCCAACACGGACAGCAGCCACATCGTCATCCTGCTAAACCTCGTCCTCGTCACGCTGTTTTTGCTGATCGAAGCGCGCCGCTATCGCTACTACGAACTGTGGTCCTACCGCGTGCGCCTGATGGAGACCGACTTCTTCGCGGCCATGCTCGTGCCGCCCTTCCGGCCCTCGGCGGAGTGGTCGGAAGCCCTGGCCGAGAGTTTGCTCCATCCGCAGTTTCCCATCTCGGAATCGGAGGCGATCGGCCGCCGCCTGCGCAGAAACTATCTGTGGATCTACGCGATCATCATCCTGTCGTGGTTGGCGAAGGTCGGCCTGTTTCCGCGCGGGGCATCCAGCCTGGAAGAGATTTTCCAACGCGCTGCACTCGGCAGCATGAGCGGCATGTGGGTTTTCCTGTTCGTCGCCGGCTTCGGCCTCGCGCTGCTGTTGTTCGGCGTTGCCACTGTGGGCCTGAGACAATCGCCGGGAGAGATCCTGCCGCGCTTCGGCCTGGGCGAGATCTTCCTCGGCCGCTTCGGAAAGGCGCGCGAAGGGGTGCAGGCCTGGTTCCGTCCCACCGCGCGGCGACAACAGTTACTCACCATGATCATCACAAGCGAGCCGGATAAGGTCTCGAACCGGATCTTAAAGGATATGCGCCGCGGCGTGACCGTGTTCGCCGGCAAAGGCGCGTTCACGGGCGCGACGCGGCCGGCACTGATGGTCGCCATGACCGTCACCGAGGTGCCGAAGCTGCGGGAGATCGTCGCCGCGGAAGACCCGGACGCGTTCGTGATCGTCTCTCCCGCGCAAAACATCTACGGCCGAGGCTTCCAGCCGCTTGAGGAGAAGTGATGTCCGTTCTGATCAAAAACGGGACGCTCATTACTGCCTCTGAAACGATTCAATCCGACCTGTTGATCGAAGGCGAGACGATCGCCCGCATCGGCCCGGACCTGGAGGCGGGTGCCGCGCAAGTGATCGACGCGGCGGGAAAGCTGGTCCTACCCGGCGGCGTGGACGCGCACACGCACTTCGACCTGCCGATGTTCGGTACGGTGGCCTCGGACGATCATTACACCGGTCACAAAGCCGCGGCCTTTGGCGGGACGACCACCGTCATGGATTTTGTTCCGCTAACATCGCTCCCCTCTCCCTTTGGGAGAGGGGCCGGGGGTGAGGGGCGATTTAGGCATTCCGTCGACCTCTGGCTCGAAAAAGCACAAAAGGCGGCCATCGACTATTCGTTCCACATGAACTTGACGCGCTTCGACGACGCGATCGCAAGAGAAATACCGTCGCTGCTCGACATGGGTATCACCACCCTGAAGGTCTTCACGGCCTACAATGGCCGCCTGCGCCTGGATGACGGCAGCATCTTCAAAGCACTGCAAATTGCCCGCGAGCATGGCATGCTCGTCATGGCGCACTGCGAGAACGGCGACGTCATCGACGTGTTGGTCTCGCAGGCGTTGCAAGCGGGCCATGTGACCCCCGAGTGGCACGCGCGCACGCGTCCTGCCTGGGGCGCCGTGGAGGCGACGCTGCGCATGGCGGCCATGGCTGCGCAGGCGGATGCGCCGGTCTATATCGTGCACATGAACGCGGGCGGCGAAGTGGACATGCTGAAGTTTGCGCGTGAGCGCGGCATCAAGGTGATGGGGGAAACCTGTCCGCAGTATCTATTCTTTACCGCCGACGATTTGCAGCGGCCGGATGGCGCGAAGTGGGTATGCTCGCCGCCACTGCGCACCGCGCAGGACAATGCCCGCCTATGGGACGGACTGTCCGATGGCACGCTGCAAACGGTTGGCACCGATCATTGCGCTTTCTATTATGACGGAATCAGGCCGATCGTCTACGAGGGCCGCGAGGTGGCCTTCCCGGGCAAGGAGCTCGGTAAGAGCGACTTCACCAAAATACCCAACGGTCTGCCGGGCGTGGGCGACCGCCTGCCCGTGTTGTGGACGCGCGGCGTTGGCGCCGGCAGGCTCACAGTCAATCAATTTGTGGCGCTGAACTGCACGAACCCTGCACGCATATTCGGACTTTTCCCGCGCAAAGGCGCGCTGCAGGTCGGCTCGGATGCGGATGTTGTGATCTGGGATCCCGCCAGGAAAGTTACATACGGTGTCGCGCACGCGCGGCATCGTACGGACTACAACCTGTACGAGGGCTGGGAATTAACCGGCATGCCTGAGAAGGTTTTTCTACGCGGGACGCTGATCGTGGACGGCGATGAGTGGAAGGGCAGGACCGGCGGGGGACAGTTCCTCAAGCGCAAACCGAACGCCGAGGTTTTGTGAACACACTGCCGAGACGGCGGATGTCATCAGCCCACCTGCAGGACGCCGTGTGCAATATTCGTGGTGATCGCTGGGAACTTCCTACAGCCGAGTTTCTGCCCTTCGCTGGGTCCTTGGCGTCGCTCAGCGCCGGTAGGTGCGAGACGGCCGATTGACGAGTAAATCGCTGCCGAGAGCCAGCTCTGCGGGCTGGCTCTCGGCAGCGAGGAGTCGTCATGCCGAGCACATTCGCTCCGCTCAGTGTGAACTCCGCGAGGCACCTAGCGAAGCGTGGTTAGATCCTGAAAGCCCGGATTCATCTCTTCGATAAGCGCTATCTTCTTCTCCCGCCTCCACCCCTTGATCCGCTTCTCGATCGCGAGCGCCTCTTGGGGTGAATCGAATTCCTGGCACCAGATCAACTTGTACAGCCGGTAGCGCTTGCAGAACGACTTCGGAAAGAAGCCGGTCTTGTGCTCGCCCACCCTCCGCGCAAGGTCATTCGTGATGCCGGCGTACAAGACGCTATTCGTATAGTTCGTAATGATGTAGACAAACCATTGTCCCCTCATATCCCCCTCTTTTCAGCTTAAGCGTTCATCAACTCCTTCAAGCGCGGGTGATTCGCGTATACCCCGCGATTCTTCTCCGGCAGGTTCATGGCGATTCGGCACATGATCTCATCGGTGAACTGCTTGAGCGCCGCGTCCCGGTTCTCAGGGGGCAGTGGCGGGAGCGTGAAGGCCTCACCGGCGCGGATCACGACATGCGAGCGGCGGAGATGCTTTAGATTGCCGAGGACCACCTTGTCCTCGGTCCCGGCGATCGCGATCGGCACGATAGGCCGGTTCAGCTTGGCGGCCAGGTAACTGACACCCGGCCGGCCTTCGATCAGCGAGCCCACCCGGCTGCGCGTTCCTTCCGGTGCGATGACGAGGATGTTGCCCTCGTGCATCAGAGCGATGATCTTGCGCAGCGCCTTCAGGTCGGGATTGAATCGGTCGATGAAGATGAAGTTGAAGTATTTCCCCAGCCAGCGCAGGAACGCGTTGTGTTCCCATTTTTCGGCCACGGGAATGAACACGTCCCAGCGGTCGGTCACATAATACAACAGCGCGGCATCCATCATGCCGAGATGATTGGTGGCGGTAATGAAACTGCCGGTGTCCGCCATATTCTCCCCACCGTCCACTTCCACCTTGGCGATCAGGTTGATCAGCAGCCTTAAGAGGCCGCGCAAGAAATTTCGCATGCGGCCAATTGTACAGCATTAGGCGACATGCTTATGTATGGACGCGGCGATTATTATCGCCGCTTCTCTTCGCCGTATTTCTCCAGGATGAGTTGGAATATAGCGCGGTCTTCCGGCACCATTTCGGTGATCTCGAATCCGCAGAAGTACAGGTTGGGCGTGACCGTATCCGTCTTGCACCACTTGGTGCGGGCGGAGAAAACCAGAAAGGCCCGGTCGGCCAGATCGGAGGTGAGTTCCATGCGCAGAAAATAATCCTTGTCGAGCGGCAGCGGCACGGACGTCTCGAGCTGAACTCCCGTCGCGCTCAACTCCACCAGGTGGCCGATCGTTTTCTGCGTGTCGTCATCCAGGACGCGTACGTAGTAGGAAAAGGAACGCCGGGGCGTGGTTCGTCTCTCTGACATGGCGATGATCCTCTGGATGTAGATAAGTATAAGTTATCTCGAAATGAGTTGCAATGGCGGATGTCCGCTACGGATGTTTTTCGGCCCGGACCATTGAATTGGAACGGCAGACCGATTGATGCCCCAACTGTCATAACGGCGGCTGCCTGTACGTGTTATCCGGCGCGCAGGATGTGCGTGAGCACGGTCGCGCCGCTGCCGCCGATATTTTGGGCCATCCCGATCTTTGCGCCATCCACCTGCGTGGGCCCGCACTGCCCGCGCAGCTGCTGGACCACCTCCGCGATCTGGTACATGCCGGTGGCGCCGACTGGATGACCGCGAGCTTTCAACCCGCCTCGCGTGCAGAGGGGCAGGCGGCCGTGCGGGCCGATCTGATCGTCCAGGCCGAGCCTCAAGCCCTGGCCGCGCTCGGCGAAGCCGCAGGCCTCCAGCGACAAGGCGGCCATGATGGTGAAGGCGTCGTGCAACTCGAATACATCGACGTCCCCGGAAGCGATGCCGGCCATCTCATAGGCCTGCCTGGCAGAATCGTACGCGGCTTGCAGGAAGAGCGGATCGCGCCGGCTGTGCACCGCGATGGTATCTGTGGCAGCCGACGAAGCCGCGACCACTATGCGTGGACGGCCGTTCATGGCTGGCACGCTGTCCGCCGGCACGATCACTGCCGCCGCGGCGCCGTCCCCGGTGGGAGACGCGTCGAGCAGGCTGATCGGCGTGGCAACCATCGCCGCTTTCTCAAATTGTCCTGCCGTGATGGGATCGTGCAGACGGGCCAGGGGATTGTGGACCGCATTCCGATGCGCGTTGATGGAAAACGGTGCGAAGTCGGCGTGCTTCCAGCCATACTGATGCATATACCGGCGCATGATCAAGGCATTCAATCCAACGAAAGAGACCCCTTGCTCCACTTCGTAATCCGCGTCCGCGGCCGTCGCCAGCGCGGCCGTCACATCGTGGCCTGCCTTGTCGGTCATTTTCTCCACGCCGACGGCGAGCGCAGAGTCGACATCGCCAGAGGCCACCGCCATCAGTGCAGCACGGAAGGCTGCCGCACCGGACCCGCAGGCCGCCTCCACTTTGACCGCTTCCTTCTGCCACATACCGATCCAATCCGAGAAGAACGTGCCGAGGTGGTTTTGGCCGCTGATCAAAGGCGAAAGCATATTTCCCACGTACAGCGCGTCCACGCGCTCGAGGCCGGCGTCCTGCAGCGCCGCAGACGCGGCCTGACCGCCGATCTCGCGCAGTGATTGGTCCCAGTGTTCGCCGATATTCGTCTGTCCAATGCCAAGGATGGCGACCGGTCGCATGCCTGCCTCAATGTAAAAGACGTCTGCCGATCAACGCGGATTCAAGGAAAATAAGGCGCAAATCGTCTTGCGTCGCGTGTCCTCAAGTGTATACTGGACAAAATTGTACCCGAACCCGCTATCAGGAACTATCCGACCGCCGGGAACATAATTCCAGGGCGGGTCGTTAAGTCAGCATTCCAAGGAGGCGTTCATGATTCGACGTGTGCTCATATTCATCCTGGCGGGCTTGTTGGCCGCCTGCTCTGCGCTGCAGCCTGGCGGCGAGGCGCTCCCGGCCCTGAACGATAGCTGGACGATCACACTCACGCAATCCGGCGGGTTTATCGGCATCTCGAGGACCGTCACAATAACGAGCGACGGCAAGGTCGTCGCCGTGGATGATCGCGAGGGCCAAACGGCCACGCTGCAATTGACACCGCAGGAAATTGCCTCGTTGAAAGTGGAGATCTCAAAAGCCAGACTCAAGACGCCGATCCAAACCGAAACGGGTTGCGCTGATTGCTTCGTCTACGACCTGCAGATCAAGACGGCTGGACCGAATTTCAGCGTCCAGTTGGATGATGTTAACTTGCCGGAATCCGGCTTGCAACCGCTCATCATGTACTTGCAGGACCTGATGAACCGCGCGCTGTCGGTTTGATGGCAGACTCCGAGCGCCACGCGGCATGGATGGACGCGTTGCTGCAGGCAGTTGGGAATTGCAGTCCGGAAGGCAGTGCCTCGGCAAAGTATCTGCGTACACACAAGACGAAAATTGGGTTTCGCCGCGTCCGCGCCAATGTGGCGGCCCTCTGGACACCCTTGGGAAACCTCCGCCTAAACTCGAGATACTATGCGCGCGAAACGCCGCTGACCGATCCACACATGCTGGCGCTCATCATTCATGAGACCCGGCACTTGCAACAAGGCCCGGTCGCGGCGCTGTCGGTGTACGGCGAAATGGAGGCGTGGCAGCTTGACTTTCGCGTGCGACGCCAATTGGTGGCGAGTGAGCTGCCGGCGGTTATCATACAATTGCTGGCGCTGCCGCTGGGATGGGACAGGCAGGTTTTGCGCTCGGCGCGGAACCTGATGCAAGCTTACGCGGGCAAAGGCTACCGCGTGGACCTGCTGCCTTTATATCCGATTCACAAAGAGTTGTTCTATCGCGTCTCTGGAAAAGTGCCGCGCGACAACACGTGAGAAATGACTCAACTGCACATTTGTTTTATTGAATCGCGCGGCCGTTCGCTGTATGATGGGAGTGACGAAAGGAGGTCCGAATCGATACGCCACCGGAAATTGAATATGAGGGAAGGATCGGGACCTCCGACGCTGGTCAAAGCCTTCGGTTTTGATCCAGACGTTCTCCATACGAGAAAAGGCTGACAGTCCTGTTTTATCCTTCTCCAATAACAAACTTGACGGATGGGTGACACCCATCCGTCTTTTATTTGAATTGCGGCCCCGCCGCTATTTCTTTAGAACATCGATCGCTTCCGGTAGGATCTGTTCCACCCACTGTGCATACATTTTCCCGGAGGGATGCAAGCCGTCCGCCGCGATCAACGCGGGGTCTTGCAGCGCGTTGCGCGAAATCGCAGTCACGTCCACGTAGCGGGCGTCGGTTTGTGCCGTTTCCTCGAAATTGACCGCATTGTACGCGTCGATCTCGCCGGCGATGACGTGCGGGTCGCGGCCGGCGGCGTAGGGAGTCACACCCCAGTCCGGGATCGACACGACGATCACATGGACAGCATCGCCGCCCGCGAAGGCGATCGCGCGCTGCAGAAGCTCGCGGAATTCGAGCCTGTATTCCTCAATGTCGTATCCGCGATATTGATTGTTGACCCCAATGAGCAGCGTGACCAGATCGAACGGGCCATTCGGCTGGGCCTGATCTATTGCCGCGGATAATTCAGCGGTGGTCCAGCCGGTCCGTGCGATGATCAGCGGCGCATCCATGAGGACATCCTGCGCGACGAGGGCGTCCGTCAGCTGGATAGGAAAGCGGTCCTCATAGGCAACGCTTTCGCCGATCGTGTAAGAGTCGCCGAGGGCGAGGTAACGATTGGAAACGGGATCAGGCCCGGGGGCGGTGGGCGGCGGGTTGGTCATCGAGGCGGTGTGGGCGCAGCTGCTCAGGATCAGTCCTGGCATGAGCGCTGCCAATATCTGGATCAGGCGCATGCGTCAGTATACGTGAGTGCCCGATGAACTGCAAGCGTGAGGCCGTGCTCAATTCGGGCGGATCGGAGGAGCATGGGATTTTCTCGGAGGATCCTTCACGAAGAGGATCAGGACGGCCGCCATGATCAATCCACAGATGGCAGACAGCATGAACGTGCTGTCGAAACCCATGCTGTCTGCCAGCCAGCCGCCGATGATCGGGGCGATGATGGTGGCCGGCGCGGTGACGGTGCTGGAAAGACCGATATACAACGGCCGCTGATGCTCCTCTGCAAAACTGACCGTCAGCGCGATCGGGATGGTCCAGATGGCGATGGCGGCCACCGCTTCCAGCAGGAAGACCGGATAAAACCATTCCACCGAGGTCGCCATCCAGGCCAGCAGCGCGCTGAGCGCGGCGGCCAGCGCGCCCAGCACCATCATGCCGCGATGACTCCAGCGATCGCCCAGGCGGCCCATGATCGGACTGAACAGAACTTGCGCGATCAGCAGCACACCGGTCATCACGCCGGCCAGGCCCTCGCTCATGTTGTAATAAATGACAGCATAGATTAGATAGAACGAGAAGGCCGTGCTGGCGAACTGACTCAAGATCCGCACGCCGAGAAAGATCGCGAAATTGCGGTCGCGCTGCAGGATCTGCCATGAGTCTCCCCAGAACGCGGCCGGATGAACGGCTTCCCTGACCGGACCCTCGGCCTCGCGCGTGAACGCGATGATGATATAAGAGACCGCGAACATCACGGTCGTGATCAGAAAGCACAATGTGAAATCCAGCGGGCTCGAGACGCGTTCCAGGATCAGGCCGGCCGCGATCGCCGCGATGCCGGCCATGCCGTTGAACGCCGCGGACTGGGTCCCGAAAAAAGTACCATGCAGATCGGAGGGGATCACCCTGGTGACCAGGTTGGTCCAGGCGTTGGCCGTCAAGCCGCCGCCCAGGGCCTGCCAGCTCAGGAAAAAGAAGACCAGCAGCAGCGCCAGGTTTGGGTTCAAGCGGGCGACGTACCAGGCGACGACTGCCAGGCCGAGGAAGGGAATGCGCTCGTGGATCGTCATGAGCAGTACGAGCGGCTTGTACTTGCGAGCGCGCGTCACCCAGCCGGC
>DASXQN010000255.1:0-3493 GCA_036507155.1 Anaerolineales bacterium | reverse complement strand
GCGTTGAAAAGTAGACCTTCTGACAGACATGTTGAAAGTTGCAGTCATCGGTGGCGGCTCTACCTATACTCCTGAACTCGTCAATGGCTTCCTCTCAAGGATAGACAAGTTCCCGCTGGATGAACTCTGGCTGATGGACATCGACGCCGACCGACTTAAGGTGGTCGGCGGCTTCGCGCAGCGCATGGTCGCGGCCAAAGGCGCGCCCTTCAAGATCGTGCTCACCTCGGACCAGCGCGCGGCCGTCAAGGATGCCTCCTACGTAACCACGCAACTGCGCGTCGGCCAGATGGAAGCCCGCCGCCGGGATGAATACCTCGGCCAGCGGCACGGGCTCATCGGCCAGGAGACCACCGGCGTCGGTGGCATGGCCAAGGCGATGCGCACGATCCCGGTGATCCTCAAGATCGCCAGCGACATGCATGAGCTCTCGGCCAAGGGCGCCCTGCTCGTCAATTTCACCAATCCGGCCGGCCTCGTAACCCAGGCGCTGAGCAAGTACGGCGGAGACGTGGCCGCCGTGGGCGTTTGCAATGTCCCCATCAATGCGAAAATGCAGATCCTGGAAAGCCTCGAGAAGGCCACGGGCCGCAGCATCGAGCCCGAGCGGGCCGAGCTGAAAACCCTGGGCTTGAATCATTTGTCATGGCATCGCGGCTTCACCATCGACGGCGAAGACGTCTGGCCGCAGGTGATCAGCGAATTCATTGGCGATCTCAAGAAGCAGGAGCATCCTGCTTGGGATCCGCGCACGATCGAGGTCCTGCGCATGATGCCGAACTACTACCTGCAGTATTTCTACCAGACGAGCGATAAGCTCAAGGCCCAGGAGAAATGGCCGCCGTCCCGCGCGGAAGAAGTGATGGAGGTAGAGAAGGACCTGCTGCGCGAATACGCAGACCCGGATCTCAAGGAGCCGCCGGCCGACCTGATGAAACGCGGCGGCGCGTATTATTCCACCGTGGCGACGCAGCTGTTGAATGCGCACTACAACGATCTTGGGGAAACCCATGTGGTCAATATCCGCAACGGCGGAGCCGTGAAGGAATGGCCGGCCGATTGGGTCCTGGAAATCCCCTCAGCCGTCCGCAAGAGCGGCATCACGCCCCTTCCCACAGATCCGCTGCCGCAAGCCTGCTTCGGTTTGATCGCGGAAATTAAAGCCTACGAACTGCTGACCGTCGAGGCTGCCGTACACGGCGACCGCGAGGCAGCGTACCAGGCCCTGCTCGCGCATCCCCTGGGCCCTGAGGCGGACAAGGTGCAGGAGGTGCTGGATGACATGCTCGAAACGCACCGGGAACATCTGCCCCAGTTCTGGAACTGATAACCTGTGAAGACAGGGGCGACCCAAACGGCCGCCCCTGTCTTCACTATAAACACATCTTGAAAGATTCGGACGGTTCATGCGTTACTTTATCGGCGGCGACCTAGGCGGGACGAAGACCCACATGCTGATCGTGGACGAAACCGGGCAAGCCCGCGGTTTCGGCGAATCAGGCTCGGGCAACCATCAATCCATCGGATTCGATGGCATGTATCGTTCCATGCGCGAGGCGCTCGACCAGGCACTGCAAACAGCAGGCGTCACGATCAAGGAGATCGCCGGCTCGGGGCTGGGCATCGGCGGCTACGATTGGCCGTCCGAGGACGAGATCATGAGCTCCACGATCCGCCGGCTCGGCATGCAAACCCCGATCAAGTTCGTCAACGACGCGGTCAACGGCCTGGTGGCGGGCGCCGAGGACGGTTGGGGCGTGGCGGTCGTTTCGGGCACCGGCTGCAACTGCCGCGGCTGGGACCGGGACCACCGGCGCGAAGGCCGGGTTACCGGCTACGGCGTGACCATGGGCGAGGGCGCGGGCGGCACCGAGCTCATGCACCGATGCATGCAGCTCATCGGGTACGCGTGGACGAAGCGCGGCCCCGCCACAGCGTTGACCGATCTGATGATCCAATATACAGGCGCGCGCGATCTTGAAGATCTGCTCGAAGGGTACACCGAGGCTCGCTACGTCGTCCGCTCGGACGCCGCACCGCTTGTCTTTGAGGTGGCCGAGCGCGGCGACGCGGTCGCCCGCGAATTGATCCACTGGGCCGGTTGCGAGCTTGGCGAGATGGCCAATGCGGTGATCCACCAGCTTGATTTCGAAGAGCTGGCCTTCGACGTCGTGTTGACCGGCGGCATGTTCAAGGGTGGTCCCCTGCTGATCGACCCGATGCGCGAGACCATCCACAGAGTCGCGCCCAAGGCGCGGCTGGTCCGGCTGACCGTGCCGCCCGTATTGGGCGGCGCCCTGATCGGACTCGAAGCGGGCGGCGTGCGGGTAACGCCTGAAATCCGCAAGACGATCAACGCCTCGATCGCCTCGGTGCAGGGCCTGACCGTCAAGCCTGCCTGACCTGCAGCCGCACCGGCCAACTGCGACTGACATGACCCGCCTCCTTCTGTGCCTGTGCCTGGTCGCCGTTTTATTGGCGTTCTGCGCCCCCGCGCCGAGCGCCGCCCCGACGATGAGTCCCACAACCCCCGCGCCCGACTTCATCATCCTGGCCTACGCCACAGACGCGCTGGTGGTGGAGGCCATCCCTTTCAGCGAGCTAACCCACATCAACTACGCGTTCCTGATCCCCAACGCGGACGGGACCTTTGCGCCGCTCGCCAACGCCTGGAAATTAAGAAAACTCATCGAAACGGCGCACAGCCACAGCGTCCGCGTATGCATTTCTGTCGGCGGATGGGGCTGGGATTCAGCGTTCGAACAACTGGCCGCGAGCGCCGAGAGCCGCGCGGCTTTCGTCCAGAACCTGATGGCCGTGATATACGAGTATCAGTTCGACGGGGCGGACATAGACTGGGAGTATCCGGACCCTGGCGCTTCAGCCCAAAACTTCCTGAAGTTGGTGACCGAGGTGCGCACGGCGATGCCCGATAAACTCCTGACCGCAGCCGTGATCTCCTATGGCGATGAATACGGGCAAGGCATCCCGGCGCAGGCCTTCGCCGTGATGGACTTCGTCAACGTCATGACATATGACGGCCCCGATCACGCCAGCATGGAACAATTCGAGCGCGGGCTCGCCTATTGGGAGGGCCGTGGCCTGCCAGCCGAGAAGACCGTCATGGGCGTTCCCTTCTACAGCCGTCCGGGCGAGATTCCTTATTCAAGACTGGTGAAAGCCGATCCGGCCGCCGCACAGACCGACAAGTTCGACTTCGTGGGCGCCGTGCAGGTCTATAACGGTATCCCCACCATCCAGGCAAAGACACGCATCGCCATGCAGCGTGCCGGCGGCATCATGTTCTGGTCGCTCGACCACGACGCGCCCGGGGAGCTTTCTCTGGTCAGCGCGATCTATCGGGCCGTGCACGAGCCGCGTTAAGCAAAAGGGACAATCTGTGTCTGAGCGCTTCACCCTCGGCGTAAATTATTGGCCTCGTCGCAAAGCCATGTACTGGTGGAATAACTTCGACGCCAGCGAGGTGCGTGAG
>DASXQN010000254.1:0-7382 GCA_036507155.1 Anaerolineales bacterium | reverse complement strand
TTCTGCCTCTGAAAGCTGCAGTGCAGCCGGCGCAATTATGAGAACAGGGCGACGTCTCCGTCGCCCTGTTCTTATTTCCAAAGCTTGGCCAACTCGTTTAGCGAGTCGTAGTAAGGCTCGATGCTGGGAATGTAATGGCGTTCGTCCTTCGCATGCGGACCGAGGCCGGATTGGCCCCACACCACGGCCTGACCGCCGGGCGCGAAGCGAGCGCTCGTGCCCGCCAATTTTCGGCCGATGCGCGGTTCGGCACCCGAAGTCTTTCTCACCGCCGCCTTCAGCGCCCTCAAGCCCGGATTGTTTGTATCGCAGGCGATCCCGTTTTCCAGGATGTGCATGCGCAACTGAAATCCCTCCCGCTCACAATACGCCTTGATCTGCTGTTGGAGCTTCGAAACATCGTCCTGCGGGATCGGCCTGATCTCGACGCCCAGGACGGCCTCACCGGCGGTAACGTTGTACATGCCCGGCGTCCCGACGCTGATAAAAGGGAATCGAGCTTGTGACTGCCATCCATCGGATGCCTTTAGCGTAAGTTGTTGGGAGAACATCTCATTCAAAGCCGTGCGCGCGCCCAGAAGCTTCTCGCTCAAATCTCCTGCGCCGCCCACCCCGCTGTGACCTTTTGCCGCAGTGGCGGCAATTTCGAATCGCACGACACCGCGATTTTCCACACAGATCTCGCCGAATTTTTCATCCCCTTTTTCGCCGGTGCGTTCCCCGGCGATGAAGAGCGCCGGCGCAACGCCCAGCTCCTTCAGCACATGCGGTGTGCCCCAGGCTTCGGCCTCGCCGTTCTCCTCATTTCCCACCAACAGCAGCCCGATGTTGGGATGGCCGCCCGCCTTTTGGATATCTTTCATCCACACCATGTAGGTTGCGACAACGGTCTTCATGTCGGCCGCGCCGCGTCCCCACAGATAATCGCCTTCGACACGCGGATCGAACTGCGAGTCATCGGGCTCGGCCTCTACCACGTCGAAGTGACCGGTCAACAGGATCGGGGCGGACGAGCCGTTCGCGGCCGCGCCTGGAAATTGGGCATAGACTGCCGGATATTTTCCATCCAGGAACCGAACCTGCAGCCCGGCGCTCTTCAAGTAATCATCGATCAACGATCCGGCGCGATGGACCTCGTTCAAGCGCTCGTTCGCGGAGGCGGTGACGCTGGGAATCGCGATCAATTGGCCGGCTAGATCGAGGATTTCGCTCGCCTTGTCCGGATACGCGACCTCCATCACCGCCTGGACGCGCGCCCGGAACTGGATCGGCGTCTCGGGTGTCTGACGGGCAGCGTCCCGGCCGCGCTGCAGGAATTCGGCGATCTTGTGTGCTTCATCGCCGAGGCGGACATATTCGGCCGCGATCTGCTCAACGTCGTCTTTTACCTGTACGTCGCGTTCAGCCTGGATCTCCTTCAGCACTTCGATCGAAACCTGGCCATCAGGCCCCAACGCGGACTGCAGGCGGGCACGCATCTTCTCCGCCGTGTTCGGCGCGCCGGTCGACATCTCCACCAAAGGCGCCAGGTCATCCCACATGTCCAGCGCCTCCGCCAGCGGGCGGATCTCGCCCAGGGTCCACCCCAGGAACTCGCGCAGGCCGATCGGCTTGGCGGTCAGTGGATTCTCGATTTGCGCGCGCAGCCCGTCCCGGGCGGCCAGGTTCTCGTTGGCCCGCGCCCGGCCGATGTCCTCGCGGTCGTAGCGGAAACCGCGCGCAAATTCCGGGTCGGAGTAGATGCGCAAGAGCAGGAGATGCTTGAGCGTAAGGTTGGCAATGTCCACGGCGAGCGGGTGGCCGCCGTCGTCCACGCGCACCTCCACGCGGCCCATCGGCAAATTGATGCGCGCCATCAGGTTCTGTTTCTCGATCTGCTGTGCCATATCTTCCGCCGGCGCGGCGTGACCCACGGCATACAAGCCACGCGTATATAACGAGAGCAGCTCATCACTCGTGGTGGAGATCAGGCGCTCAACGGGTTCTGCGAACGATCGGGCTCGCACCGGCGTCCAGTTGTTGTTGCCGAAACGCACACCGCGGCGCACAAGGTCGTACGAAAGCTGCAGATAATCCTTGTACGAGCGATACAGATCGGGCAGGTCGAGCTCAGGCGGATTCGGAAAGGTCAGATTGCGGATCGAATCATGAGCGGTGAGCACGACCTCCGCGCGTCCGTCCCGGACCCGCGCTTGCAGTGGCGTAGATGCGGCGGTCGCGATGAATAGGCTCGCAAAGGCGCGCAGCAGGCGCGTGGCCGTGATATAGAACTCGGACTTGTATTCGTCGAGGTGCTGGTCGCCCCGCTCGCTGGCCGGGAGGTGCATGAAGTCCCAGGCGAAGAGCGGATCCGGCAGCGACAGGTTCGTATGGATGCCTGCGGTGGCGAGGCCCTCTCCGTACAGGTCGACGCACTTCTCCAGATAACGGCGCTTCGCCAGCCCCCAGTTGCCGGGGATCGAGTCGTGGCCGATCTCGGAGTGGAACAGCAAATTGCCGTGCCAGTAATGCAGCCGCTCACCAAAGTGCAGGCCGGCGCGGTGAAGCGCATTGACGAGCGATGCCTCCATGAGGCGTGCTTCGTAAATCGCGCCGCGCGGACTGTAATACGGGCGCGTCGCCCACTCGATCATCCAGTGAAATACTTCGAGCTGGCTGAACTGGGCCTGCCACTGCGGAATGCACTCGGCACGCAGGAAGTCCACGAACGACTGCTGGCTGGGTCCTGCGCCCACCGTCAGCAGCGGGCGCAGCTCATGATCAAGCAGGTTCCATTCCTGCTCGAAACCATTCAAGCCGCCGGCGGGCTTGTCCTTTGCGGCTTGTTCGAGTGCGAGGCGATATTTATCGGCGAATTGATGAGGCTCGACAGACATAAGGATTCACCAGGTATGAACGGAGATAACCGGAGATAACCGGAGATAAACAGAGATAAACAGAGATAAACAGAGATGAGCAGCATTGAGCGCTCAGGATTTCAACGAATGCAAACCTTCAAGCAGCCGGGCGAAGGCGCCCTCGGTTCTTTCTACGGGCGTTGCGTAGGTCATCCGGATCCAGTCGTTCCCAAAGGGCGAGAAGAATGCGCCCGGCACGATCGCAACGCCGTGATTTTCAGCCAAGTACTGTCCCAACGGCTCGCTGTTGGCCCAGCCTTTGGATTCCAAAAACTCACCGACCTTAACGAACGCATAGTAGCCCTTGCCGAGGATGTGCTCCAGCTCATTTCGCATCAGCAGCGCCTTCAGGGCAATCCGGCTGGCATTGGTGGGCTCGACGATCGTCTTGGCGGCTTCGGCAAACCCCATCTCGTAGGCGGCCATCGCGACCGCCAGCGAGTAGAACGGCGGGATGACGCCATGCGAAGCCCGGGCCACGATGAACTTGATCACGTTCTCGTCCGCGATCAAATGACAATTACGGATGTTCGAGCCGCCGAGCGATTTTGTGATGCCGTCCAGGAACATCAGCCGCTTCCGTTCCTCGGCGCTGAACGATTTCAGGAACGAATTCAACTCCATGGGCTGTTCGTCGGTCACATAGTGATACATCCAATCGAACAGCACGAAGGCCACACCCGCCTCCAACGCCGCCTTCGCCAGCGAAACTTGTTTCTCGACGGTGATGGTCGCGCCGGTCGGATTGTCGGGATTGGTGATCAACAGTCCCGCGATCTTGCATCCCTTGGATTCGGCGAACTTCACGCTGGCGCGTATCGCATCCTCCGAATACGCCCACCCTTTTGCAGGATCGCCGGGCGCCCAGAGCACGTTCGCGCCCACTCCGTACGGGCCCCAATTGTAGGAGATCCACGGAACCCGCGACACCATGATCAGATCGCCCTGGCGTCCATGGCCGAGGGCAAGCATGGCGCCATAGGCCTTGAGCAGCGCATCGCGTCCGCCGGCAGTGCCAAGTACATTGGCAGGACCCCAGCCCGAAGAGGCATCCAACTTCCAATATTGTTCGACAACAGCTTTGCGGTATGCGTCTGTGCCGAAAGGCATGTCATACGCGGTGCCATGTTCGATCTGAAGCTGCGCGGCCCGCTCCAGGATCGCCTTCGGAACGCCGGGTAGCGAGGCTCCGCCGTCGCCCTGGGAAGCGTCGAATACCGGCGCGCCGGGGTTTTTCTCCTGATAAGTTTTCAGCGATTTGTTAATCAGGAACATGCGCGAGGGCGGGATGTCTGCCATCTTACGCAGGTGGTCGCTCACCGGCACCAGATGCTTTTCGTCCACTGCCAGGACGGGCGTAGTATTCGAAATCGTCATCCGCGCTGCTCCTTAAGAAAAACGTCCCGAGTGCTCGGGACGTTGGGGTCTGCTTGCCTGGCCTGATTACATCTGTGCTTACGCACCTGCCGACACACACCAACGTCCCGTCACCGGATCGGTGCGGGTGTCAGGATTGGTATTGGTGTCAACACGGTTGCGCGCGTACATTGGTGCAAGGATACCACCGGGCTCAAGGCTCGTCAAGCGTCGTCTGAACGAATTTGAGGTGCGTTGGCACGAAGTGCCTGATCCGCGAAAACCTGCGGGACGATCATCGGGCAAAAAAAATGGGACACGGCGTTGCCGTGTCCGTTGGCGTTATTTGTTGAACTCAGGGTTCTGCGAAGTGTACAGCGCGATCATGTTCCCCGTTGGATCTTTGAAGATTCCGAACCAGCCGGTTTGCGGGATCTCGTCCTTCTCGCGCACGATCGTGGCGCCGAGGGACCTGGCTTTCTTAAGATCGGCGTCGATGTCGTCGCTGTTGACGTAGATCAACACATCGCCGACGCCGAATTCGTCGCTGAGCTCGTTGAAGCCGCCGGCAGAGCCGTCGCCCGCGTCCCACATCGTGTAATTCATCTCCGGGACATGTTGGACCTCCCAGCCGAACAGGTCGTGATAGAACTTCCCGGCTTTGGCCTGGTCCACAGCCGGGATCTCGATATGGACGATATTGCGCTTGGTCATAATGTACTCCTTTTCAAAGGCGGATAAAGATATCATATTGTAGAACATATTTTCTATTAATGCAACCCCTCTGCGGGACCGTCTCAGACGTCGAATAGGTCCTTACTCACGCGCGCACGGCCCTCGACCGGCGGATAGGCGCGCATGAAATCCTCGCGCTCACCCAGCAGTCGGGAGATCCACGCGAGCGGCCCCCTACGTATCTGTGTGCCCCCCTGGGAGGCATGGCAGGCGCTGGCCGCGCGCTTGAGTTCGAGCACCGAGCGCGTGTCGATGCGCACGTGCGTCGGAAAATCGACCTCGGCCAGCGATTTCAGATCGATGTCCTTGTTACGACCGAACATGCGCGGATCGCGGCCGAAAAGCGGCATGAGGCGCACCGCCAGCTTCAAGAAATCGCGTTGGAAGACCTGAAAGTAAAGTGCCTTCGGCTTATGCGGGGCGCCGGCTTCCGGGTGGAAGGAGCCGTCGTCCGCTCTTTCGAACGCGAGCACCGTCGCCTGGTGAATATGAATGTGGTCCGGGTGGCGATATCCGCCGATCGGATCGAAGGTCAGCACCACGTCTGTTTTGAGCTCGCGAATATATTTGACCACCCGCCCGGCAACTTCGTCGAGCGCATGATTGATCTGTGCATCCGGATGCCGATTCTCCTCGGAGCCGGGCATCCCCGAATCGCGGTAGCCAAGCAAGAAGAATTCCTTCAAGCCCAGGTGACCGGCTGCGCAGCGCAGCTCGGATGCGCGCAGCTCCGCGATGGACGAAAACCCCTGCAGATGCTCGGGATCGACTGTTCCGACCTCCCCACCGGTGGCGCACACCAGGTACACGTCCGCGCCCCGGCGCGCATACAAGGCCAACGTGCCGCCCATGCCAAATGATTCGTCATCGGGATGAGCGAGCACGGCAAGAATGGTATTTGTCATTTATCCTCTTTCAAATGCTTAGAAGAATTGCCCGGGCGCCGGGCGGTATAATCGTTAATTGTAATCCCAAGGAGTGCAAATGAAATTTGAAACGCTTGCGATCCATGCCGGGCAATCACCGGATCCGAACAACGGCGCGGTCATGACGCCCATCTACCAGACCTCCACGTACGCGCAAGATGGAGTCGGCCAGCCGCGGCGGGGCTACGAATACTCGCGCACGAAGAATCCCACACGACTTGCATTGGAGGAGTGCCTGGCTGCGCTCGAGGGCGGAACGCATGGGCTCGCGTTCGCCTCCGGACTGGCCGCAACCGATACCGTCCTGCGCTTAATGGACAGCGACGCCCATGTCCTCGCCGGGAATGATGTGTACGGCGGAACCTTTCGCCTCTTCGATAAGATCCTGCGGCGCTTTGGCTTGAACTTCGACTTTGTCGATACAACGGATCCAGAATCGGTTTCCGACGCGCTCACCCCACAAACGCGGCTCGTCTGGCTGGAGACGCCCACCAACCCATACCTGCGCGT
The DNA here is from genome assembly GCA_036507155.1 of Anaerolineales bacterium. Classification (GTDB taxonomy): domain Bacteria; phylum Chloroflexota; class Anaerolineae; order Anaerolineales; family Villigracilaceae; genus DASXQN01. The sequence goes on along the minus strand of DASXQN010000254.1, from coordinate 958 downwards.
GACGGACATCGCGGCGGTCGCGGAGGCCGTGCACGCGCATCCCAGCCGTCCCCTGCTGGCCGTAGACAACACATTTGCCACGCCTTATCTACAGCGCCCGCTCGAGCTGGGCGCGGACATCGTCCTGCACTCCACGACGAAATACCTGGGCGGGCATTCAGACGTGGTGGGCGGCGCCCTCGCCGTCCGGGACGCGGACCTCCATCAGAAGCTGGCGTTCCTGCAGAACGCGGTCGGGGCCATTCCCGGACCGATGGACTGTTTCCTCGTGCTGCGCGGACTCAAAACCCTCGGCCTACGCATGGACCGGCACGCGGCCAACGCGATTGTGTTGGTGGAATTCCTGGCCACGCATCCCAAAGTTGCGCAGCTCTTCTATCCATATCACCCGTCGCATGCGCAATTCAAGATCGCCAGACAGCAGATGCGCAACGGCGGCGGCATGGTCTCTTTTATTCTGAAGGGTGGCGCACCGGCGGCATTCCGCGTTGCGGAGGCAACAGAGATCTTCACGCTGGCCGAATCGCTCGGCGGTGTGGAATCCCTGATCGAGGTGCCGGCGGCGATGACGCATCTCTCAACCGCGAACTCACCGCTGGCCGTGGACCCGGGTCTCGTGCGGCTCTCCGTGGGCGTGGAACATCAGGACGATCTGCTCGCGGATCTGGAACAGGCGCTTGACAAGGCGTAGCAGAAAATAAGCCTTCGGCCAGGCCCCGGCGCCGAAGACATAGCTGCTCGATCAGTTTACTGATGGGGAAAAATATTATGGACTGACCGCGTGCACGGCCACCAACGTCAGGTCGTCGTCCTGCTTGGCCCCGTTTTGATAGGCATGCAGTGTATCGAACAGCCTGTCACATACTTCCTGCGCCCTTAGCCCGGCCAGCTCGCTCAAGGTTTGCTTGATGCGCTCGAGTCCGAATGCGTCGCCTTCCGGGTTGCGGCAGTCAGTCAT
>DASXQN010000253.1:0-13616 GCA_036507155.1 Anaerolineales bacterium | reverse complement strand
TTACCCCGAATCCCGCTGTGCTAAAATGACTGGCGTCGATATCAAAATAGATGTCAGGGAGTATCCACCCAAAATGCAGACATTTACGAGATTACACCTCACAAATTTCCCGTCATTGCGAGTCTGCGAGAAGCAATCCCCGACCCGCCAAGCGAGGTCTGCTTCTTGGTTGAGATTGCTTCGCTTCGCTCGCAATGACAGTTGGAAGCGCAGTTTGACCACTCGCAGATTTGTCTCGCTTATTCTCACGCTCGTTATTGCATTCGTGCTCTCAGCCTGCGCTGCACCAGAGACGCAAGCCTCCCCGCAAAGCGCGGTGCTGAGCGAGCTGCAGGGCGCGGTCGAGGCCAGGCAGGCCGGGGACGATCATTTTATATCCGCTTCGAATGGATATGTGCTCAACGAGAACGGTCAGGTCCAGACTGGAGACGACGGCAAGACCCGGCTCGACCTCTCCACGGGGAGCATCATCCGGGTCGGTCCGTCTTCTCTCTTCACGCTGGTCTCCAACACGCCGCAAGCCGGCAGCTTGGACACCCAAGCAAGCCTGGAGGCCGGCCAGGTATGGATCATCCTCAACGGCGGACAGATCGACGTGCAGACTCCCTCGGGCCAGGCCTCGGTGCGCGGCTCGCGGATGGGAATCGGGGCGAATGCCGAGGGCGGGGTGCGCGTCACATGCCTCGAAGGCACTTGCAGTTTTCAAAACGAAACCGGGATCTACGCGATCCCGCCCGGTTCCGTCCTCGTGTGCGCCGGCCCAAACGACGTCCCCACCATCACCCCCATGTCCGCGCTGGACGTGCAGGAATGGCTTGAGGTCGACTCGGGCGCTGTGGCGTTCGTGCCCGCGCTGACGGCTGCCGCCGCGACCCCCCCCGCACAGCCAACCGCCACTCCCACCCCGACGGCGGTACCGCCTACTCCGACTCCGACGCCGTCGCCCGTTCCCACCTTTGCCACCCTGACCGGCGTCGTCACGGCGGACAGTTTGTCCTGCCGTTACGGGCCGGGCGCCGTGTATCTCTTCGAATATAGTTTCATCAAGGGCAACAAGGTGGAGGTTCTGGGCCGGGCGGATACGACCGCTGGTGCCTGGATCTATGTGAAGTTTAATAACATCCTCAAGCCTTGCTGGGTCAATACGAAGTACATCGAGCTGAGTGGCGATGCTTCAAGCCTTGAACCTGTGTACCCGGACAAGGCGCCGCTGATCCTTTTCCACCATGCCAACTTCCCGCCGCCGAAGGACGTGACCGCCAAGCGGAACGGGGACCAGGTTGAGATCGATTGGACAGGCTATGAGCTGGCGCCCGGCGACCGGGAGAGCCAGGATAGTCCTTTGTATCTGGTCGAGGTATGGACGTGCCAGGAAGGAAAGGTCGTCTTTACACCCATCGGCGCTTTCGTGGAGAGCGCGCTGGTCCAGGATCAAACCGGTTGCGCCGAACCTTCGCATGGCCAGGTTTTCCTGGCACACAAGGATGGGTATGTAGGGCCGGTCGCGATCCCCTGGCCTGCGCCATGAAAACAAAAACGGGCGGACAAATTGTCCGCCCGTTATTTTATCCCCGACCCGGAGGTCGCCTAGCAGGTGACGTGGTACGTGGCGACGGAATGCATGCCGCTCAGGGATTGTTTCTTCTTTGAGCCGCCTGGGCGAAGCATACCCTTGCGGGCACACGTGCTTCGCCCCTACAAATGCCGGCGGCTGGGTACGACATACGATGCAAAAATTAACACCAGGTGGATCCAAAGTCCACCCGGTGTAATTAACCCGATTCTTGCAAGCGCCTAGCAGGTGACGTCGTACGTAGCGACGGAATGCATGCCGCTCAGGTTCACGCCTTCGATCACGATCTTTACCCAGTAATTGCCAGGCGAGAGGGACGGCGAAAACTCCTGCGATACGTCCTTGTCGCTGGCCTTGTTGAAGTTCAAGCCGTGGATCGGGAACACGCCATCCTGCTCCGTCTCGAAGTGATAGTCGATTTTGACCGCGCCGTTGACCACGATGTTCGCGGTGACCGTGGACTGTTGCAGCGGCCCCACACAGCCACCGACGTGGATCTCTTCGGGGTCTACCGAAACCGAAACATTCGTCACGATTCCCGAGCCGGCCACGGCCGTGGCCGAGGCGGCTGGCGCTGGAGGTCCGGCCGCGATCGCAACGCCACTCACATCGCCGCTGACCGTGACGAAAGTGGCCGACATCCAGCAGAAACTCCCTGCCACCGCCGGGTTCTTCACCTGCCACCACGTCCCCTCCGCGTTGCGGCCCACGATCTCGGCCGATTGGCCGGGGTTGAGCGTGATGACGATCGGCCAGCTCGTCCCCGGCCCGGTGCGGCAGTTGACCGCCTGACCGTTGGGCGAAGCCACCGCCACCGCCGATGTGGAAAGCGGTACAAAGGTATTCGTGGGCGATCCGACCCCGACCGGCACGGTAGAGGTGGCAGGCACCCCCGTCGTGCTGACCAGCGGGCAGCTGCAGGCCAGGATCAATATCCCGGATAAAAACAGCAGGGTGCGTTGTCGATGTTTCATTAAATCTCCTTCTGAGGCGACCTTCTTATCCTACTGCATGCAGCGACGCACGCAATAGGCCATTGGTATTTCGCTCCCATCATTCATACGCCGGCAGTGGGACCGGCTCGCGCCGGCGCTGCACGAACTCGAAGACCAGCGCGGCCAGCAGGATCGTCACGCCGAAGACGAGCAGCATTTGCTGCACGCCGATGTATTGGAGCAGCACGCCGCCGAAGAAGCCGCCGGCCGCGAAGCCGATGCCCATGAACGCGCTGCCGAAGATGCTCTGCGCGGTGGCGCCCATGCCGGGCGGCGCGTTCAGGTCCGCGTAGGAGACGCCGGCCACCAGCAGGATCGGAAAGGTCAGGGCCTGCATCAGCTGCACGGTCAGCGCGAGGGCCGGGATGCTGATCACGCCCATCAACAGGCAGCGCACGGCCGTGGCCACCAGCCCGAGCGTCAGCAGGCCGCGCGGGCCGAGTCTGCGCATCAGGCGGTGCGCAAAGAACAGGGCCGGAAACTCGGCCAGCGTCCCGATGGTGATCGCCATACCCATCCAAAACGGGGTCGTGCCAATCTTTTGCAGGTAGATGAACAGATAATTACCGACGGCCGCGTTGCCGCTGCCGGCGATGAACACGATCGTCAGGAACAGGATCCACTTGCGATCGGTCAACAGCTCGCGCACGCCGCCGAAGAATGACCGGTCCGTGACGCGCTGGCTGAAGCGCAGGTTCTGTACGACCAGCAGGGCCATCAGCAGGAAGACCCCGTAGATCGCGAAATTCCAGTTCAGGCCGAAGCGCTCCACCACCGCGCCGGCGATAGGCGCGGAAAGACCCCAGCCGATCGTCCCTCCGAGGCGGACGCGGCCATACATGTCCCGTTCATCGCCGAGCATCGTCATGGTGGCATTATCAACCATCGCGATGATCGGCCCGCCGAACAGCGCCTGCGTCGCGACCAGCGGCAGGAACCACCAGAACGAATTGACGAAGGGGTACAGGACGACGGCGCTCACATTGCCGAAGATCGCGATTGTCAGGATCAGCTTGTGACGGTTCGTGGCATCCGCCAGTCCGCTCCAGCCCGGGCCGGCGAACAACCCGATCAGAGAGGACGTTGCCATCAGCACGCCGATCTGGCTGCCGGTCAGTCCCTTCTGCGTAAAGTACAGCGCCAGGAAATTGAAGACGGCCGCCGCACCCGCGAAGAACAGCAGGTAGAAGGAGAACGGCCAAACTTTACTTGAGAAGTTTTTGATCACTGAATTTTCCTACGCCTGATTCGTCATGCTGAGCGAAGCATCCAGCGAAGCGTCAAGCTACGCGCCCTACCAGGCGCTAGACCCTTCGCTGCGCTCAGTGTGACACTTAAACATGGCGACTTCGATTGTAATCGAAGTCGCCATGTTCACCTACGAAGCAAGCGAACGATTATCGAATCATCTTACGGACAGTCGATTTTGTAACTTTGTTCGGCCGATTTGCTGTTGGGCTGCGTGATGACCAAACGCACCCAGCGGCTGCCATCTTCGAACGGAGGATTGTAGTCCGCATCCACACTCTTCGTATCCGCGAAGTCGAAGTGCAGGTCGTGGTTGCCCATGGACCCGTCCTCTTCCGTCTCGAAGTGCCACTTCACGTCCGCGGGACCGTTGACATGGATGCTGCCTTTAAACTCGATCGGCGACGGCGGGCCGAAACATCCGGGTGGGGTATCATCCTTGGGATCCAGTTTGAGCGTGACCTGGGTCACTTGCGCGATCGACTGCGGGATGATCGGCAGATTGGCCAGGTTGCCCGCGGTCAGCGTAACACTGGAGGCCACCCAGCACGGCGTGCCGGGATCGTTCTGCGTAACCACGTACCACCACGAGGAGTCGGAGTTCTTGCCTTGAATGGTGGCGGTCTGGCCGACCAGCAGCGCGCCGATGGTTTCCCATTCGGTCCCGTACCCAAAGCGGCAGTTGACGCCCTTATCGCTCGGCCACGCGATCGGGATGGTCGGGGTGGCGGTTGCGGTCGGCAGGGCCGTCTCGGAGGGCAGCGGTGTGGCGGATGGGATCGGGCTGGCGATCGGCACGATCGGGGTGAAGGTCTCGGTAGCGACCGCGGGCCCGCCGGCCGGCATATTACAGGCCAGCAGGGCGAATAGCATCACAAGGCTGGCAATTGAAGAGCGATTTCTCATGGTTTCTCCTTTCAGAATCAGACCTCAGGGTAAGCCATAAAGCAAGGCATGACAATAGTCCATTCGGTGTCATTTTCCAAGCATCGGCATGTTGAGGCCGTGCCTGCGCGCCGCATCCACGGCTTGCTCGTAGCCCGCGTCCGCGTGCCGCACGATGCCCATGCCCGGGTCGCTGGTCAGGACACGCTGCAGGCGCGCGGCGGCCGCGGGCGTGCCGTCTGCCACGATGACCTGTCCCGCGTGCTGACTGTAGCCGATGCCCACGCCGCCGCCGTGGTGGAACGAGACCCACGTGGCCCCGCCCACCGCGTTGATCAACACGTTCAGAATCGGCCAATCGGAAATGGCATCCGAGCCGTCGCGCATCGCCTCGGTCTCGCGATTCGGCGAAGCCACCGAGCCCGCGTCGAGATGGTCGCGCCCGATCACGATCGGCGCCTTGACTTCGCCCTTCGCCACCATTTCGTTGAAGCGCAACCCGGCCAACGCACGCTCGCCATAACCGAGCCAGCAGATGCGCGCAGGCAGTCCCTGAAATTGGACCTTCTCGCGCGCCATCTTCAGCCAGCGATGCAGATGCTCATCGTGCGGGAACAGCTCGAGCACAGCTTGGTCGGTCTTGTAGATATCTTCCGGCTCGCCCGAAAGCGCCACCCAGCGGAACGGTCCCTTGCCTTCACAAAACAACGGACGAATGTAGGCCGGCACGAAGCCGGGAAATTCAAACGCGTCGCGCACGCCGTGATCGAAAGCGCGCTGGCGCAGGTTGTTGCCGTAATCGAAGACCTCCGCGCCTTTGCGCTGAAATTCCAACATGGCCCGCACGTGCTTCGCCATCGACGACATGCTCAGCTCTTCGTATTTCTCCGGATCCGATCTTCGCAATTCATCCGCCGCGGCGAGCGGCATGCCGGCGGGCACATAGCTCATCACATCGTGCGCGGACGTCTGGTCCGTGACGACGTCCGGGATGACGCCGCGCGCCGCCAGCTCCGAATAGATGTCGGCCGCGTTGCCGATCAGCCCGATCGAGAGCGGTTCCCGTTTGTGGACGTATTCCTCGACGAGCGTCATCGCCTCTTCGAGGTCGTCTACGACGCGATCCACGTAGCCGGTATCGAGGCGTCGTTGCGCGCGCGCGGGGTCGACCTCGACGATCAATCCCACGCCCTCATTCATGGTGATCGCCAGCGGCTGCGCGCCGCCCATGCCGCCCAGGCCGGCCGTCAGCGTGAACTTGCCGCGCAGCGAGCCCCAACCTTTCAGCTTCGCGAGCGCGCCGAAGGTCTCGTAGGTCCCCTGCAGGATGCCCTGTGTGCCGATGTAGATCCACGAGCCGGCCGTCATCTGGCCGTACATGATCAAGCCTTTCGCGGCCAGCTCGTCGAAATGCTTCTGTGTGGCCCAATGCGGCACGAGGTTGGAGTTGGCGATCAGGACGCGCGGCGCGTCGGCGTGACTCTTGAAGACGGCGACGGGCTTGCCCGATTGCACGAGCAGCGTTTCGTCATCCTCGAGATTTTTCAGCGCCTCGAGCAGCGCGTCGAACGCCTCCCACGAACGCGCCGCCTGCCCGCGCCCGCCGTATACGACGAGGTCATCGGGTCTCTCCGCCACCTCGGGGTCGAGGTTGTTCTGGAGCATGCGGTAGGCGGCCTCGGTCAGCCAGGACTTGCAGGTGAGAGTCGTGCCCCTCGGGGCGCGCACAGGTCGGGGTCCGGACATGCTGCGTCTCCTGACTTGGATAAACACGGGATGGGTAGGAGATCATTATACGCCGCGAGGTTAAATCATACCTCCGAGGTCTTGGATCACTTATCCAGCAGGGCGAACTTGTCCACCATCGCGTCGAAAGCCGGCAGATAGATGTCTTTCAACTCCTCGGTCGTGCTCAGTACGATCGTCAGTGCGCCCGTCTTCAGGTGGAACACGACCTGCTTTTGATGCAGGTTGATCGGCCAACCCGCGGGCGTCAGCAGCACCGAGCTGGATTCGACGATCCCTACCGAAACGCGCGAGGACGTGAAGCCGACCTCCGCGTGCGTCACAGTCGAGTTCAGATACGTCCTGGGAAGCTGCTCCTGGAGCGCGCCGACCAGCTGCTCGAGCGACTCCGTCCTGTCCCGGTCCCAGAACACGTTGAAGTTGGAGACGAAGCCGCCCTGGTAGTGCTCGGCCAATGTGTCCGCACCGAACAGGCGGAACGTCTTGGGATCGCTCTTCTGCACCTGGTGCAAAAAATTCTGGATCCTGGCATCCGCGGTCTCGGGAAGCGTCCAGGCATCCATCAGCTCACGCTCGTTGACGCGTACCAGCAGCCAGCCCGGGGAGATCTTGAGCTCATACCCGCCAGCCTGATCGATGAACGTGGTCGCGCCGCCCGCGTCGGTGAGCAGCGCCGTGCCTTCGGTCGAGTAAATGGGCACGGACGTGACCGTGGCTGTAGGCGGGACCGTTGCCGAAGGCGTGACGGGCTGCGCGACTTCGGTCTGCGCGGCAGCCGCGGCGGCGGTGCCCGCGATCATCGTCGCGAGCGCGTTCGCGTCGGCGGTCGGCGGGATCTCGATGATCATGCCGGGGACCACACACGCGAGAGGCAGCGCAGTCACAAGAAACAGGAGTATCCTGGTATTAAGGGATCGCAGAGTGATCTCCCGCGCTCTAGCCCATACAAAACTCCCCGCTATTATAGCGGGGAGTTATCTGATTCTCTGCGTTCGGGATTACGCCACCTTGCGGCCCTTGGGCGCTTCGCGCGCCGAGGTCATGGCAGCCTCCAGCGCCTGCTGAACAGACCGAACTTCGAGGATCTCAATTCCTTTCGGATACGGTTCGGCTTGCCGCAGGGCTTTCGGCACGATCGCGGTTTTGAATCCCAGCTTGGCAGCTTCGCGCAGGCGCGCCTGGATCTGGCCGGGCATACGCAGTTCACCGGCCAGGCCGATCTCGCCGATCAGGACCGCCTCGGCGCGTACAGGCACGTCTCTCCATGAAGAGGCAATCGCGGCCGCGACGGCCAGGTCCGCGGCGGGCTCCTCGATCTGCAGACCGCCCACCACGTTGACGAACACATCCTGGTCCGCGAGCTTGAGCCCGACGCGCCGCGTCAGCACCGCGACGATCAGCAGCAAACGATTGAAGTCCACGCCGTTGGGCGTGCGCCGCGCGTTGCCGAACTGCGTCGGCGAGGTCAGGCCCTGGATCTCGACCAGGATGGGCCGCGTGCCCTCCATCGTGACCGCAATGGCGGAGCCCGGCGCATTGATCAGGCGCTCGGCCAGGAAGGCTTCGGATGGGTTGGTGACCTCGATCAAGCCGCCCTCGCGCATTTCGAATACGCCCACCTCGGCGGTAGCACCGAAGCGATTCTTAACGGAGCGCAACAAGCGATAGGCCTGGAAGCGGTCGCCCTCGAGATACAACACGGTGTCTACGATGTGTTCGAGCACGCGCGGGCCGGCGATGACGCCTTCCTTCGTGACGTGCCCGATGACAAACACCGAGATCCCGCTGGATTTCGCCAGCTCGCGCAGTTGCGACGAAGACTCGCGCACCTGCGAAACAGAGCCGGCAGACGAATCCAGCTCGGAGAGATAGACTGTCTGGATCGAGTCGATGATCAGAAGATCGGGCTTGACCTCCTGGACATGATTGAGAATGACCTCGAGATTGGTCTCTGTGACCAGCAATAGATTTGCGGGAAGGGGCGAGGGCGAAGCACGTGTGCCCGCAAGGGTATGCTTCGCCCCTACGTTTTGCGCGAGACGGGTGGCGCGCATCTTGATCTGTCGCTCGGACTCTTCGCCGGAGACATACAAGACGCGCTTCTGGCCGGCCATCTCCATCGCCATCTGCAGCATGAGCGTCGACTTACCGATGCCCGGGTCGCCGCCGACCAGCACGATCGAACCCGGCACGATCCCGCCGCCCAGTACGCGCGCGAACTCGCCGATGGGAAGGTGGATGCGATCTTCCTCATCGCCGCTGACGTCGCTGATGGCGCGAGGCTGGGACCGGCCCGACAGTCCGCGCACTGCACTCGGTCCCTTCGTCACCGGCTCGTCGCGGATCACTTCCTCGATCATGCTGTTGAAGGAGCCGCATTGCGGGCATTTGCCCATGTAGGAGGCGGACACGCGTCCGCATTCCTGGCAGACGAAACGGGTGTGAGTCTTAGGCATGTGGTTTTACCGGAGATAAACAGAGATAAACGGAGATGGATGGAGATGGACGGAGATGAGCGGAGATGAGCGGAGATGAACGGAGATGAACGAGGATATTAAATGCTGTAGGGGCGACGTCTCCCCCAAATCCGCATCTGGATTTCCTGCGTGCTGAACACTCCCTCGCGTATTTGGGGGAGGCCGGGAGGGGGTGGACACCCTCGGAGTATAACAGAATTTTTGTTCTGTTTATGCGGGTGCGTAGATCTGGTTCAGCATCGAGAGGAATTCGGCCGGCGGCCGGTGCTGTAATACCGCCTTGCGCTCCTCGCGGGAGAACGTGCGGAGCAGCAAGTATTGCACCGCGTATTTTCGGAACAGCCGCTGCCCATCCGCGTCGCCGTAGAACTGGACGCTGCGCTGCAAGTGCTCGCGCACCGTCTGGTGCACGAGATCGGGGCCGACCTGCTCGCGGTCGAGGCCGGAAAAGATCCACGGGTTGGCGATGGCGCCACGTCCGATCATGACTGCGTCGCAGCCGGTGTAGGCCCGCATACGCTGGATATCGGCGACCGTGCGCACATCCCCGCTTCCGATCACCGGAATCTTGACCATCGACTTCACCTCAGCGATCGCATCCCAGTCCGCGCGGCCGCTGTAGCTCTGTTCTTTGGTGCGACCGTGCAGCGCGATCAGCGAGCCGCCGTTTTCTTCGACAATGCGGGCGATCAACTTGTAGGTGCGCATGTCGTCCCAGCCCAGGCGGATCTTCCCGGTCAGCGGGACCTTCAGGACTGAACTCAGCTTGCGAAAGACACGGGCGACCTTCAGCGGTGTGCGCATCATGCCCACGCCGGCGCCGCGGTGCGCCACGCTCTTGGCCGGGCAGCCCATGTTGATGTCGATGATGTCGGGTCCCAGCTCCTGGACGATAAGCGCCGCTTTCAAGAGCTCTTCCGGCTCGTGGCCGTAGATCTGGAAGACGACCGGCCGCTCGACTTCCTGATATTGAAGCCTGGCGCGGGTATGCCGCGGGCTGTGCAGGATGTGCTCAACCTTGACGAACTCGGTGTAACTCATGGCCGAGCCCAGCGCGCGGCACAGCGAGCGGAACGGCCAATCCGAGTAGCCATCCATGGGCGCGAGCAGCGCGTCCCCGTAGATCGGGACGTCGCGCACGTGAAAAGAAGGAGTCAAAGTATCGGTGGTGCTCATGGTTTGCCAGATCAGAGGGCCAAGTATAACAAATATTGCGGGAAAGGCAGCGGACTGCTCAGCTTGAAATAAAAGAGTGCAGAGGTAACCTCTGCACTCTTTATGCTTACACGGGCTGCTTCTTCAACCTGTCCACGAACTGCTTGCGGAACTTGAGCACCTTAGGCTCGACCACCGCCCGGCAGTACGGCTGATTCGGGTTATTGACCCAGTATTCCTGGTGATACTTCTCGGCCACATAGAACTTGTCGAGCGGCGAAACCTCGGTAACGATCGGATTCCGCCAGATCTTCGCCTCGCCAATCTCCTTCATCACCTGCGCAGCGGTTTCCTTCTGCGCTTCATCATGATAGAAGATGGCGGAGCGGTACTGCGTGCCGGCATCCGCGCCCTGGCGGTTGAGCGTGGTCGGGTCATGAATGGCGAAGAAGACGCGCAGCAGGTCCGCGTAGGAAAGGACGGCCGGATCGAAGGTGACCTGCACGACCTCCGCGTGACCCGTCATGCCGGTGCATACGGCCTGATAGCTCGGGTTCGGCGTCTTCCCGCCGGCGTAGCCGGATTCGACGGACTGCACGCCGTTCAGCTCGTCAAAGACGGCCTCCAGGCACCAGAAACATCCGCCTGCGAGGGTTGCGATTTCGGTTTTGCTGTTCATGATGGCTCCTTTTCGAAGATTCTCTTACACCCCCTAGACGACGTGAGAACCGGGAATACTTATTAACAAAGGATTACAAAAAAAGCAAGTTGTCCCGCAGTCCAACTGCGGGACAACTACGGGACAAAATTTAGATGCGGGATATCACCGTCACACCGCAGGGCTTCCTCCCCGCAGTAAGTGGTCTTTAGACCATCAACTGCGGGGCATCAAAGGGAGCCTACACCGCGGGGGCTTCTTCCTTTTCGCCTTCGCGTTCGAGGATCACATCCCCATCCGGGGTGGCGTCAATGCGCACGAACGCGCCGTCTTGGAACTCGCCGGACAGCAGCCGGTCGGAGAGCGGATCCTCCACCCTCAGTTGAATGACCCGGCGCAGCGGACGAGCGCCCATCTCGGGGTCGTACCCCTCGTCAGCCAGCGACGACAGCGCCAGCTCGGTCGCGCTCAACGTCAGGTTGTGGTTCTTGAGCCGCTCGGAGACCTTGAGCAGTTCGAGCGTCACGATCTTCTGGATGTCGATCTTGCTCAGGGCGCGGAAGATGACGATCGCATCCAGGCGGTTGAGGAATTCGGGGCGGAAGGACTTCTTGAGCGCGTCCTGCAATTTCTTGCGCATCTCTTCGTAGGAGACCTTCTCATCCGAGACTTCGTCGCGCTTGAGCTGGAAGCCGAGCGTTTGTTTCTTGATCAGGTCGGCGCCGATGTTGGAGGTCATCACGATGATCGCGTTGCGGAAATCCACCTTGCGGCCGCGGGCGTCCGAGAGATGACCTTCTTCCATGATCTGCAGCAGCATGTTGTGCACTTCGGGATGCGCCTTCTCGACCTCGTCGAAGACGACGATGGAGTACGGGCGGCGGCGCAGGGCTTCGGTCAGTTGGCCGGCGTCTTCATAGCCGATATATCCGGGAGGCGCGCCCACCAGGCGGGAGGCCGTGTGGCGTTCCATGAACTCGGACATGTCGAGTTGTACGGCTGCATCTTCGCTGCCGAACATGAATTTGGCGAGCGCCTTGGTCAGCTCGGTCTTGCCTACACCTGTCGGGCCGAGGAAGATGAACGAACCGATCGGGCGCTTGGGATCTTTCAACCCGGCGCGGGCGCGGCGTACGGCACGCGAGATCGCGATGATGGCGTCTTCCTGCCCGATGATCGTTTGACGCAACTCGTCTTCCATCTTGAGCAGGCGGTGGCTTTCCTCTTCCGCCAGTTGCATGAGCGGCACGCCGGTCCACATGGACACGACCTCCGCGATATCTTCTGCCGAAACAACGGGACTGGTGGTGCGGTCCCACCCGGAGCGCATGCGTTCGATCTGCTCGGAGAGGTCGAACTCGCGCTCCTCCCATTCCTTGGTATCTTCGGTGTTGCCCTCTTCCTGCGCGAGGCTGCGATTCTGACGCGCCTGGCGCAGTTGGCCGAAGAGGTCCTTGGCGTGCTTGGCCTGCGGCGATTTATACATGCGCACCCGCGACGAGGACTCGTCGATCAGGTCGATGGCTTTGTCCGGCAGGAAGCGCTCGGTGACATAGCGGGACGAAAGGTGGGCGGCGGCTTCGAGGGCCTCGTCCGAGATCACCAGGTGGTGATGCTCCTCGTAGGCGCCGCGAATGCCCCTGAGAATCTCGATCGTCTCCTCTTCGGAGGGCTCGTCCACCACCACGGGCTGGAAGCGCCGCTCGAGCGCGGCGTCGGATTCGATGTGCTTGCGGTATTCGTCCAGCGTGGTCGCGCCGATGACCTGCAGTTCGCCGCGCGAGAGGGCCGGCTTGAGGATGTTGGCCGCGTCGACGGACGAGCCTGCGGCTCCCGCCCCGACCAGCATATGGACCTCGTCGATGAACAGGATCGCGCCCGACTGTTTCAACTCGTCGATGACGCGCTTCAGGCGTTCCTCGAACTGGCCGCGGTACATGGTACCGGCCACCAGCGAGCCCACATCGAGCTGCAGGACGCGCTTGTTCATGAGCGGCGCGGGCACATCGCCTTCGACGATGCGCTGGGCCAGGCCCTCGACGATGGCGGTCTTGCCCACTCCAGGTTCACCTATGAGCGCAGGATTATTTTTTGTGCGGCGCGCCAGGATCTGGATGACGCGTTCGATCTCAGTCTGGCGGCCGATGACCGGATCGAGTTTTTTCTCTTCGGCCTTGGAGGTCAGGTCGGTTGCAAGTTGATCGACCAGCGGGGTCTTGGGATTCGCGGCACTGCCGGCGCGGGCCTCGCGTCCGGAGCCGGAAGCAGGCGCGGGCGTGGAGGCGGATTCGTTCAGCACGCGGCGGGTCTGACGGCGGATCTGGTCGGCGGTCACGCCGAGGCGGCGCAGCACTTCCATGGCTGTGCCTTCGACGCGCACCAGGCCGAGCAGGATGTGTTCTGTGCCAATGTAATGATGGCCGAGGCGGCGCGCCTCGTCCACGGCGTATTCGAGCACCTGCTGCGTATCGGCAGCCAGCTCGATCTTATCGGGGTCGAAACGGCCTTCGGCCGCAGCCACCCGCTCGATGATCTCACGTACACGGTCTGAACTCATCCCGAGTTCACGCAGGACACGGCCGGCTACTCCACCCTCTTCGTCCATGAGCCCCAACAGCAAATGTTCGGTGCCGATGTTGTTGTGGCGGGCCCGCTCGGCCTCCTGATGGGCCAGGCTGAGTACACGCCTTGCTCGCTGTGTAAAACGCTCCATGCCAGCCATATAGGGTTTCTCCTGATGTTGATAGATGAGGGATTATCTATCGCGGGTGATTGTACCAAAAAAGCGAGGTCGGCATGTGTAGGAAATAGATTAGAGTTTCTTAAAGAGCCAAAAGTCGCGCGCCAACTGTCATATTTTGTCAAGCGCGCGTCCGGGC
>DASXQN010000252.1:0-9672 GCA_036507155.1 Anaerolineales bacterium | reverse complement strand
TTGGATACTGCTCGCATGTTTAGTTTTCCCAATCCCGCGCGCCGGCCAGGAACGACTTTCCATCCACGGGCTTCCGCCCCGCCATTTGGACAATATCCAAAACCAGCAGGCCGTCCCCGCTGCCGACCGCGGGCTTGTCTTCAAAAATCATGCGCTTCCCGGCTGGCGCATTGCCCGCTGCCGGATGCGCACGCAAGACTTTAAGCGCGGCGTCTTGAAAGTCCATGAATGTGCCCGGCCAGGGATCGAACGCGCGCACGCGCCGTGCCAGTTCATCTGCCGGCCGCGTGAAATCCAGCCGGCCCTGCTCCTTCTTCAGCGTGGGCGCGAGCGTCACGCCGTCGGTAGGCTGGGGGATGGGTTTGATCTGCCCCGAGAGATATCCGGGAATGGTTTCGGCCAGCAAGTCCGCTCCCAGCTGCGACAACGCCTCAGCAACGGAACCAGCCGTATCGTCCCGCGTGAGGCGCAGCGCGCGCTGGCTGAGGATCGGCCCGCTGTCCAACCCGGGGTCCATCTTCATGATCGTCACGCCGGTCTCTTCGTCGCCGCTCGAGATGGCGGCCTGGATGGGCGCGGCCCCGCGCCAGCGCGGCAGCAGCGACGCGTGCACGTTCAGCGCGCCGAACTGCGGCAGGTGCAGCAGCTCCGGTTTGAGGATCTGGCCAAAGGCGGCCACCACGATCAGGTCCGGTGCCCAGGCGCGCAGCTGTTCCACGGCTTCAGGCTGGTGCAGTTTTTCCGGCTGGATGACGGGGATGCCCAACTCCTGCGCCAGCGTTTTCACCGGCGGCGACTTCAGCCCGCGGCCGCGGCCGGCGGCCCGGTCGGGCTGCGTGACCACACCCGCCAGCGGATAATCCTGCGCGAGCCGGCGCAGGCTTGGCAGTGCAAAATCCGGCGATCCCATGAATACGATTCGAGGCTGCATCGAAGTGGATTTTACTGCCTTTTGTTCGCATCTCGGAGCGCCCTGGCGGCCAGTACCGAGGTCCGATGTGATTCCGTTGCGTTTTCGCTGGAATAGTTGTACAATAATTCCACGTTAACCCTAAACTTTTTCGGAGGAACCCATGACCCAAGCTCCTGTAAGCACTGACGCCACCCCCGACGACAAACTCTGGGCGCTGCTTGCCTATGTTTTGTCGCCCATCGTGCCGATCATTATTCTGCTGATGGAAGATAAGAAGAATCGCCCGTTCATCCGCGCACATAACGTCCAGGCGCTCGTTTGGGGCCTGATCAACGTCGTGTTTGGCACAATTTTGAGCGGCTTGTTATTCTTCTGTTTCGGATTGCCCTCCATCCTGATCTGGGCGGTTGGCATATACTGGGGCATCCAGGCCTACAATGGCAAGTACGTCGAGATCCCAGTCATCACTAGTTTTGTCAAGGGCCAAGGCTGGGCGTAACCACCACAATCACAAAAAGAGCCTGTACAAACAGGCTCTTTTTATTATCTCTGCAGCAGTAACATTCCAAGGTACGATTTCTCAGTAATACTTTAAGGAGGAAATTAATGGAATCCAAGATCAGGAAAGACCGCGGTCTAACGCTGATACTTGAAATTCTTCCAGGTCTGTTTGGATTTCTCGGTTTCGGTTGGATATATGCAGGCGAAACCAGCAAAGGAATCACGTGGTTAGTCGCGGTGCTTATCTGGGATTTTTTTGCTGTGATATTGGTGGCTTTTACCGCAGGCTTCGGCGCTTGTATTACCATACCCGTGAATCTTGTTTTGATAGCGGTTTCCGCATCATCTCTTAATACCTATATGCAAGCACATCCAGACCAATTTAGCTAACCCTGGAAAAAGAGCCCTGCAGAGACTGCAGGGCTCTTTTCATTTGCAACTTGCAGGCGCATCCTACGTTATGTCGCTCAGCCTCAACTGAAGGAGTTTGAATGACCGCTACATCCTATATTCCAAATGAAAAGCCCGGCCTCGTGATGGCCGTGGCGGTGATAACGCTGATTAGCGGGATCGCCAACATCTTCTGGGGACTGTGCCTTTCGCTGATCGCGCTCGGCACGCTCGTGGGCATCGTCTGTATCCCGTTCACGGTTCTGCCCACGATCCTGGGGATCTTCGAGATCATTTATGCGGCCAAACTGCTGGGCAATCCACCGCAGCCGGTGCAGCCCGCGAACGCACTGGCGATCCTCGAGATCGTATGCATCCTGACGGGCAATGTCTTCTCGATGATCGCGGGCATTCTCTCGCTCGTCTTCTACAACGACGCGGTGGTGAAGGACTTCTTTGCAAGACTCAACGCGACGAAGCCCGCCTCTGCGCCCGCCCCGGCGCCTGCCGCCGTTACCCCTGCCGCTCCCCCGTCCGACGCGCCGCGCGTCGATCCGCAGTCCCCGCGCAAGGTGGCGTGAAGCACTTATCATGCATCGCATGTTAAGGTTATTCCTCTTGACTGCATCCCGGCTGGCTCGTAGAATGTAAATCAAATCGAACGGATGCAGGGAAGAGACTCTGTTTTGCTTGTTACCCCGCAGCTGATGGTCTAAAGACCACTTACTGCGGGAGAGCAAACAATCAGGGCGCCGAAGGTGCAAGCCTGGACCCGCAAAGCCAGGCGAAACTCTCAGGCAAAAAGGACCCTGTCCCGAATTACTCTGGAAAGTTCGTCCTTCGACACTTGATCGCGTACCGACGATCTCCTGCTGGAAGGACGGACACCGACGGTGCAATCCCGACTAGTCGGATAGTCGTCAGTCTCATAGTCGCATAGACGGAATTACACGGATCCGCTCTTTGACTATCAGACCAGCAGACCATGAGACTATCAGACTAATCAGGTGAATCTCTCAGGTCTATTTACAGAGGCGCGCGAACGTATTCGTGCGCCTTTTTGCATTCATCGGCCGTGCCGCTGGAAATCAACCCCAGGAGATGGAAGCATGAACACACCCGAAAACTTGAAATACGCCAAAAGCGACGAGTGGTTCGATCCCGCCAGCGGCTCGGTGGGCATTACAGACTACGCCCAATCGCAGCTTTCCGATATCGTCTTTGTGGAACTGCTGGTGGAAGCCGGCGACTCCGTGGAGGCCGGCAAGCCGATCGCTTCGGTCGAATCTGTCAAGGCTGCAGCCGAGATCTACGCGCCGCTCTCCGGAAAGGTCTCCGCGGTGAACAAGGCGCTCAGCGACAAACCCGAGACCATCAACACGGACCCGTATGGGGCGGCCTGGATGATCAAAGTCGAAGGCGGCCAGGGCAGCGAGACGATGGACGCAGCCGCGTATGTCAAGCACTGTGAAGCACGCTCACACTGAGGAGTCGGGTATTCTGCTAGTCTGCTAGTCGACTAGTCCGAGAGTTGAAATAACTTGCTCAGACTGTCAAACTACCAGACTAGCAATCTATCAAACTACCCAACTAGCAAACTGTCCGACGAGCCGACTAGAAGACAACAAGACAAGGAGACTGCTTTGACCTACATTCCCCATTCTCCACAAGAGCGGGAGGAAATGCTGGCGGCCATCGGCGTCAAGACGCTGGACGAGCTGTTCAGCGCGGTCCCGGCCAAACACCGCTTCCCGGCGCTGGATCTGCCGCGCGCGCTGACCGAGATGGAGGCCGCTGCCGAGCTCGCCGAAATCGCAGCCGGCAACGAAAACGTACGGGCCGAACTCGTGTCGTTTCTCGGCGCCGGCATGTACCATCATTATGTCCCATCGGTGGTAGATCACATGCTGCGGCGGGGCGAGTTCTATACGGCTTATACCCCCTACCAGCCGGAGATCTCGCAAGGGACGCTGCAGGCAATCTTCGAATACCAATCGTTGATCGCCGCGCTGACCGGCATGGAGGTCTCGAACGCCTCGCACTACGACGGCGCTACAGCCACCGCTGAGGCAGTCAACCTGGCCTACGCCCAGTTCCGCGGCAAGCGCCGGAAGATCGTGGTCTCGCCGGCGGTTCATCCGCATTACCGCGCCGTCGTGCAAACGTACACCCAGGGCATGGATCTGCAGACGGTCGGGGACGGTGCGGGAGTCGATCCGCAGTCCGGGCCTGATGCCTTGGTCCCGCTCATCGATGAAAACACGCCGCTGGTCATCGTCCAGTATCCCGATTTCTTCGGCAGGATCTACGACTACAGCAAGCTGATCGAGTCCGCGCACCAGAAAGGCGCACTCGTGTGCGTGGTGGCCAACCCCACCGCTCTGGGTTTGTTCAAGACGCCCGGCGAAATGGGCGCGGACATCGTGGTCGGCGAAGGCCAACCGCTGGGCATCCCCATGTGGTACGGCGGTCCCTCGCTGGGCTTCTTCGCCACCAAGAAATCCTACGTCCACAAGATGGCCGGGCGGTTGGTCGGCGAAACCGTGGACAGCCGCGGCCAGCGCGCTTATGTGCTGACCCTGACGGCGCGGGAGCAACACATCAAGCGCGAGCGCGCCACGTCCAACATCTGCACCAACCAGGGACTGCTCGCGCTGGCCTCCGCGGTGTACATGTCAGCGCTTGGCAAACGCGGCATGCGGCAGGTGGCCGAGCTGTGCTTTCACAAGGCGCACTACGCGGCCGATCGACTCGGGTCGCTGGAAGGTTACGCGCTGTCGTTCACGCAGCCCTTCTTCCATGAATTTGTGCTGGAGTGCCCGCGGCCGGCCGCGCAGGTCAATGCGCACCTGCTGGATCACGGCATCCTGGGCGGCTATGACCTGGGCCGGGACTATCCCGGGCTGGAAAATCACTTGCTGATCGCGGTTACGGAAATGAACACCAAAGAGGAGATCGACGCGCTGGTCGAGATCCTCGGGGAGGCGGACCATGATTGAGCAGACCGTCGCCACGTCGCCCCGCATCGTCGAACCGACCATCTTCGAGATGTCCTCGCCCGGACGCAAAGGCGTGACCTTTCCCGAGCCGGACGTGCCGCGCGCCAAGCTGCCCGAGTCCCTGCTGCGAGAAGACCTGCCCCTCCCGGAGGTGGCAGAAGTGGACCTGGTCCGGCATTACATGCATTTGAGTAAATTCAATTACAGCGTGGACGGCGGCTTCTACCCGCTCGGCTCATGCACGATGAAGTACAACCCCAAGATCAACGAGGATACGTGCCGCCTGCCAGGATTCCTGTTCACGCATCCGCTGCAGCCGATCGAGACCGTTCAGGGCAACCTGGCGTTGATGTATCAACTGCAGGAATGGCTCAAAGAGATCAGCGGTTTTGCGGCGGTGACGCTGCAACCCGCGGCCGGCGCGCACGGTGAATTTACGGGCGTGTTGATGATGCGCGCTTATCACAATTCCCGGGGTGACGTTCAACGCACCAAGATGTTGATCCCCGATTCGGCGCACGGCACCAACCCGGCCTCGGTAGG
The DNA here is from genome assembly GCA_036507155.1 of Anaerolineales bacterium. GTDB lineage: Bacteria > Chloroflexota > Anaerolineae > Anaerolineales > Villigracilaceae > DASXQN01. The sequence goes on along the minus strand of DASXQN010000252.1, from coordinate 4,326 downwards.
CATGTTGGGCATGAGCGTCGTCCAGATCCCCTCGGACGCGCGCGGCAACGTGGACCTCAAGGCGCTCGAGGCCGCCTGCGACGACACGGTGGTCGGCATGATGCTGACCAATCCGAATACGCTCGGGCTCTTCGACGAGAATATTGAGAAGGTGGTGGAATTGGTGCACGGCTGCGGCGGGCTGATGTACGGCGACGGCGCCAACTTGAACGCCCTGCTCGGAATTCTACGGCCCGGAGACGTCGGCTTCGACCTGATGCACTTCAACCTGCACAAGACCTTTTCTGTCCCCCACGGCGGCGGCGGGCCGGGTTGCGGGCCTGTGGGCGCGGCCGCGCACCTGTCCGATTTCCTGCCCGCGCCCCTGGTCGGCATCGTCGAGGAAGGCGCGGACGAGGTCCTGCCGCTGTTCGGCTTCGTCACGCCGCCGCACTCCATCGGGCGCATGAAGGCCTTCCACGGTCATTTCGGCGGCGGCATGGTGCGCGCCTTCACCTACATCCTGATGCACGGCGCAGACGGGCTGCGAGATATCGCCGAATACGCGGTGCTCAACGCCAACTATTTGCTGGCGCGACTGCGCGGCACCTATCGCGTGCCGTTCGATCGCATCTGCATGCACGAGTTCGTTGCCGAGGGACAGTTCGCCGGCTCGCCGGTCCGCGCGCTGGATATCGCCAAGCGCCTGATGGACTACAACTTCCATCCGCCCACCAACTATTTTCCGTTGATCGTGCACGAGGCCCTCATGATCGAGCCGACCGAGACGGAGAACAAGGACACCCTCGACGCGTTCGTGGACGCCATGATCAAGATCGCGGAGGAATCGAAGGCCGATCCGGCGCTCGTCCAAACCGCGCCGCACTCCACCCTCTTCGGCCGCATGGACGAGGTCAAGGCCGCGCGGGAGCTGGTCCTGTGCTGCTGGCTTCCGGAGGACTACGCGGCCGAGTAACCTCGCCAATCGATCTGCTTAATACTAACAGGGACGCTGACCGTCCCTGTTCGATTCATTTTCCGTTGAGCGTCTGAACCTTTACAACCCAGTTTTCAAAACCTCCGGCGGTGAATGCAGCCCGCGCTTGTTCGAGTCGTTGTGCGCGTTCCGGATTATCCGCAGGCAGATGTAGGGCAAGGGCGAAATGTGCCCGCCCTTCCTCCAGGAACATCGGGAAGGCATGCGCAATGTCGGCTGCGGCGCGCCAGGATTTGTAGGCGGGCTCCGGATGATGCGCATGCCAGGCCAGATCGCCTCTCAGCCGGTGATAGGCGGGCTCACCAATATTGAAGATCGCGCAATATTTTTTCAGGATGTTGATCGAAAGCTTTGCGTAGCGCTCCACTTCAGCCGCCGGCACCGCGGACTGCTCGGTGCGGATGCGTCCCAGCGCATCGAAGACCACCTGCATGAGATGCGAGTAACTCAGATAGATCGAGTAGTCCACCACCGACGATTTCGACAGCTTATCCAGCAGTTGCTTTGTTCCCGCCCAGGCCTCGCGATGCTCGCCCTTTTGCCAGAGCGCGTGATATAAGGCGCTGCGTGTGATGATATCCGTCGCCTCGCCAACCCATGTCTTCTCCATTGCAGCCAGGGCTTCGCGCGCGATCCGCACGGACTCATCCGCCTGTCCGAGGCTGGCGGCGACCGAACAGGCCAGCTGTTTGCTCCACAAGATTTGAACCGGGTTTTCCCGTCGACGGGCGGAATCGCCCAGGCGCCAGTTGTAGCCTTTCAGCAGGCGGACGTCCCCGGAGATCTCTGCATTCGATGCGAGATACGCGAGCGCCTCTCCAACCTGCCGGTTATCTCCAAGCTCCTCGCAATACGCGATCACCTTTTCCAAACGCGGTTCGAGCTCCTTCCACGTGCCCTGGCCGCTCTCATAGGCTGCCAGCGATAGCTGTGCGACCACGTAGTAGCCTGGATGATCGAAGCGCTCTAGCAGTTCGTCTGCCCGCGCCCGGTAATGCCGGTACTGCGAACGCGCCGGAATAAATCCGCACACCGACCCCATCTGCGAATAAACGCAACCGAGGACCGGCGTCTCGCGGATGCTCTCGGCGACATTCAAATTGGCGATCACACTATGAAAGAGCGGCAGCGGGTCCGGCTCGGCGATCAGGAACAGCGCGGTCGCCAATTGCAGATGGATCTGTATGATTTCCAGTCGGATGGCTTCCTGCTGCGGATCGACGATGCGCCCGCGCAGCCTGCCGGGCCACAGGCGATGCGCGCTCTGGCGGACCAGCTGTCCCAGCAAGCCGGCGATCATGCCCGGACCGGAGCGCGGCACCGGCCGCCCGAGCAGTTTCAGCGCCTGCAGCAGATTCGTCCGGGCCTCTTCCAGCCTACCCAATCCAAGGTGGGCCTGGCCAAGCTTGCGATACCACTGCGCGCGCCGGAAGGTCTTGACCTGCGCTTGCTCGCTCAGGCTCAGGGCGTCACGAAAAAAATGAATCGCTTCGGTATTCGCGAAGTTGTTCAGGGCCTGGTCGCCGGCCTTCTCGAGATAATGCAAGGCCTTCGACGCGATCTCCCGGTCACCGTGTGCTTCCTGCAATCCGGCTGCATGGCCCCAGTGATACGCAAGCAATGCATAGTAAGCACTGATGTCCTTGCCTACACTGCGTTCGAGCCAGCGAGCCAGCGTCCGGTGCAACAGCCGCCGCTGGGAAAATAGCATCAGGTTGTAGGCTACTTCCTGCGTCAGGGCGTGCTTGAAGATGTACTCCAGGTCCGGTTCCTCGGACTCGATCATCGTCAGGCTGAGGCGCGTGAGGGCGTCCATATGATCCCCGAGCGCGGGCCGGTCGATTTCCACCGGATAGATGGCGCTCAAGATACGGAACGCAAAGATGCGCCCGATCACACTTGCCACCTTCAGCGTGAGTTGCTGCGATGGATTGAGCCCGTCGATGCGGCTGGTAATGGCGGCCTCCAGGGAACCTGGCAGGCTGATCTCCTCGATATTTGCGAAGCGGGATGAAAGCCGGCACTCCTGGCCCTCAATCTGGATAATCCCGGCATCGCGCAACGCATAGGCCAGTTCCTCCGCGAAGAAGGGATGGCCCTCGGATTTTTCGCGTATCAGCTTCCCGATCTCGGACGGAACAGAGCGCACGCCAAGCCGCTGGCACACCAGGGCTTCGACGTCGGAGAGCGGCAGGGCTTCCAGCGGGATCACCTGCACTTCGGCAGATTCCGTCAATTGGCTGTATTCGCGCAGCACCGGCTCGGCCAGCGGACGCGTGTTCAAGACCAGCAGCGCCGGCTTTACCCTGTGGTGCGCGTCGAGCAGCAAGGTCCAGGACGACGAATCGAACCAGTGCAGGTCCTCCATCACGATCAGGAGCGGCGACCGGGCGGCTTCATCGTTAAGCAGGCGCACCAGCAGTTCGCGCAGGTTCCCGCCGCGCGTCTCGCCCGCCATGGCGGCGGTAAGTTCATTCTCCGGGATATCCGTCGGCAGCACCACGCTGACAAGCGGCGCGTACCGCGCGAGGTCCGGATCGACCGCCTGAAGTTTGGCGATGACCTTGTCACGAATGGACTGACGGTGGGCTTCGAGCAATTGCGGCTGGTCCAGGATCTCATCGATGCCGAATACTTTCGCGAAGACCGGCCGCCAGGCGTGATAGGCCGTGTTCTTGTCGATCGCGTCGCCCGCGCCGCGCAGCGCATTCACTCCCAATGAGCCCGCTTGTCGCAGCAGGTCCTGCGTCAGCCGTGACTTGCCGATTCCGGCTTCGCCGCGCAACACAAGCGTCTGCTGCAGCTTGCCGCGTTGGAGCTCCTGCAGGGCGGTCGCCAGCAGCGACTTTTCCGCCTGGCGTCCGATCAATTCCGTCTCCGCGCGGATGTAGCTCTTGTGGTGGGAGGCCGGATGGAAGACTTCGACCAGTTCCGCGCGGCCCTTGACTTGCTGGGGCGGCAGCACGTCGAACTCGACCACATTCCTGGCGCTCTCGTATGTGCTGCGGTCGGCGAGGATCGGAATCCGGACGGCCTGGACGAGCTCCGCCTGCCGCCCTGCGGCCGTCATTAAGCGGGCTGAGAGGTTCACGGTGTTTCCGATGATCGTATATTCGCGGCGTTGTTGATTCCCGATCGCGCCGCAGAAGATCCGGCCCGTTGTGACGCCGATGGCGCTGCGCACCTGCAGCGCGTTCAGTTCCTCGCGTATCATCAGCGCGGCCTGCGCGCCGCGCGCCGGGTCGTCTTCATGGGAAAGCGGCGGCAATCCAAAAGCGGCCACCAGGGTGATGCCGTTGTCGTCTACGCTGATCTTGTTCAGGCTGCCTTCGTAGCGATAGACCGAGCGC
>DASXQN010000251.1:0-4554 GCA_036507155.1 Anaerolineales bacterium | reverse complement strand
TTCTCGGCGCGCAGCGCGGTATCCTGGCTGCGGATGCCGCCCAACGCGTGCTTCCTCAGCACCGAAATGACGTTGTGCCAGTGCGAAGGCTCGCGACCGTGCTTCTGCATCGCTTCGACCGAGGCCTGTACCATTTTCAGGAAAGTGTCGCTGGTATCGGTCTCGTTCAAGCTGGCCAGAAGCACATCCCAGGTACGGCCGAACACGTCCCGGAATTGGGCTGAAGCGCGGTGATTCTCCGGAACTTCAGCCGCAGCGAACATGGCGCGGATGGCGCCGTCGCGTTTGTGCGCGAAGCCATCGAGCCGGCCGGTCTGCGCGACCTCCTTCGGCATCAAGACGGCGTGCTGTACGCTCTCCGGCAGGCATCCGCACGACCAGCGCACGACGAGGGAAGTCGGCAGCATTGTGACCGGCGGCAGCGCCTCGCCATTGATGCGTTTGGCCAGCCCGAGCAAAGACTGTCTGCCCAGTTCGTAGAAGGGCTGCCTGACCGTCGTCAGCGGGACGCCCAGCGAGTCCGCCTCCCGCAGGTCGTCAAAGCCCACCAGCGCGATGCGATCCGGGACGATCAGTCCGCGCTCACTGAGCGCTTCCAATGCGCCGAACGCCATCCGGTCATTGGCGGCGACGATGGCTTGCACCTGGATACCGCGCTGATCGACAAGCGTGCGCACGGCGGCGCGCCCGCTCTCGGCTGAATAATCGCCGTCCAGCACGAGATGTTCGTCGAAGCGTATGTGCTGAGCCTGCAATTCCTCTTGATAAGCCTGGAAGCGCTGGTCCGTGTCGATATGGCCGCCGGGGCCGCGAATGAACGCGATCCGTTTGTGCCCGTGGACCTCGATCAGGTGGCGCAACGCGGCGCGCATGCCGTTGACATTATCGGCGACGAAAGCCGGCAGGCCGTCCGCTTCGACGGCGTGCGAGACGAGCGGCGTTGGCGCCAGCGTCCGGCAAAACTCCTGGAGCTGCTCGCGCGTCGATCCGAGCGCCAGGTCCGCGCAAAGCAACAGCCCGTCAAATTGACCGGGCCGGATCAGGTCATACAGACCGTAGGAAGGCTGCGATTGATCGGATGTCTGAAGCTTGACCGGTTTCCCACCGACAAAACACACGACGTTGATATCTTGCTCTTCCGCCGCGTCCATCAAGCCCGTCATGAATTCGGCCCCCCAGGCGCGGGTTAACTGGGCGGCGAACACGCCGACGGTCCTTCGCTCGGATGAAGATTTCTTTGCGGCTGGCATCCTGGATCGTGTTGTGATTATACGTCAGGTAAGTTGGGCGAATAATGGCAGAATCATGCAAAGAACAGTGAGTCGCCCTTGTATTCAGGATTCAGCATATGGATTTTGCCGACTCTGGATCTCCGCGCTTTACGCGATCGTGTCATCCTGAGGGAGTGAAACGACCGAAGGATCTCTCTTCGACCAAGACGAGATTCTTCAGTCGCCCTGCGGGCTCCGCTGTCTCGCACCCGCAGTACAACTGCGGGTGAAACCGGGTGTAGAAAAAAATTCGGGCGACCCGTTTAGGTCGCCCGAAGTCTTATTTGATCTCGATCTGATATGCCGCTTCTTCACGGGTGAAGCGAGTGGTGCCGCTCACCACCAGCACGGCGCTCTCACCGCTTTGCAAGGAGAGCGGGATCTCGGCGGTCTGATCCAGGTTGACCGGGATGATCTCCACGGTGGTGTCGCCTTTCTTCACGATCAGCGCCAGGCGGAAGCTCTGCGGCAGGACGTTTTGCACGCGCACGAAGCCGTCCGCCGTCCAGCCGCCTTCGTCCGTTTCAAAATCTGACGAGTAGTTGACGGCGTCGATGTGCACATCGTCAAGGAGGAAGCCCTCGCCGTTGACGGCCGCGTCGGTCACGTACTCAAGGCGCACTTGCACCTTCTTGCCGGCGAATTGCGAGAGATCGACCGTCTCCTCGATCCACGTATTGGTCACGTCGTTGTAAGCCCAACCGTACGAGTTGCCCGAAGGATCGTCGGCGGTGCCGGACGGCGTGGTGAGGATCTGCCACGTCTGGCCGTCTTCCGAAACCTCGACATACACGTAGTCGTAATCGGTTTCGAGGTCATACCACGTGCGGAAGGACAGCTCGATCGGTGCGCTCACGCCGCTGAAGTCGAACTCCTGCGTGAGGGTCATGTCCGATTCGTCGCCCTTGTTCGACCAGAACGCGTATTTGCCGGAGAAGGGATCTTCGGGCAGAAGGCGCGTGACGGTTGAGCCGGTGAACGTCAGGGTAAAGTCGCCCGCGCAATCGATCTCGATGTAGTCCACGCCGTATTGATGGACCTGGCGGCCCGCCGGTCCTTGCGGGCAATTGGAGATCGTCTCGGTGGCACTCGCCTGGTTGGCGCCAGGGTAGTTGTGGTAAACATAGCGGCCGTCGCCCACGGAACCGTTCATCAAATAGTTCGTGACCGCCCAGTCCAGGAAGACGTCGTCCGCGCTGATCGGCTGGCCGGTCTGCGGATCGGTGACGTTTGTCTCCGTCAGCACCTTATCGACGCCGTCAAAGCCGTTGGCATCGTCCCGCACGACGGCCTTCGTGGCGTCCTCGCCGAAGCGGTCGAGGAAATAGGTCAGATACAGGAAGCCGGCGCCGTAGTGCGGCGAGGTGGCATTCTGGTCGTTCGGCCAGTCGTTGAGCTGCAGGTCCGGGTCTGAAATATACAGCCAGTCGAAGCCGCCCACGTCGTAGCCGTTCAGGAACGCGGCCACCTCGGAGAAGCCTTCGTTGATCCAGGAGGTCTCGTTGCGATCCTGGTACCAGTGGATCATGTGCTGGAACTCATGCGCCAGGACGCCGTAGGTAAATTCATCCGCCAGATTGGTGTTATCCGCGTTGAACAGGAACATTTCATGCGCGTTCGAGAACTCGTGCGCCAGCGGATGCAGTTCGTCCGCCGAGGAGTAATATCCGGCGATCGAAAAACCCATGCCCCGCACGTACAGGATATAGATGTGCGGATCGCCGTCGATGCCGGGCGTCCATTCGCTGCCGAAGAATTCGCGGTCCGTGGGATAGATCTTGTTCTCGAAGGCATCGGCCAACGCCTTCAGTTCATTGGCATTGTAGTCCACGCTTGTCTCGACCCAAAAATATACATGCGGCGTGACGTAGCGCAGGGTCGCGTCGGCCTTGAAGTTCTCGTTCGTGTCCACATTCGTGACCCAGAATTCATCCGTGTCACCCACTTTGCGCGGTGCGGCGGGCGGCGCGAGCGATTCCGGGATATTGCACTTGCCTTCCAGCCGGCACGAAAGATCCGGCGGGATATTGTTCGGCACTATCGTGGTCTCCAGCGTCTCGAGTGTCTCGGTCGAGATGGACTCGATCGGGACACGCGTCACGCTGACGGACGGGGTGGAGGTGGCGGGACCGAATGGCACACCTGGTGTAACATCTTGAAATGGGATGGATTGAGCGAAGGTGTAGAAAATATAGCCCCCCACCCCCAACACCAGCAGACAAATACACAGCAACAAGACCACGATGCCCACGATCAACGCGGTGTTCTTAGCGGGTTTCGATTGAGTTCCGTCCATCCACAGCCTCCTTCAGAAAGGTCCGCTCATGATACCTGATTTGACGTGAAATTGGACTAGGACTTCAGGGGGATAAAAATAGAATGTTCCCCCGCAGTTGATGGTCTAAAGACCACTTACTGCAGGGGAGCAACGTGGAACAAAAAAAAGCAGGTCGGACCAATTGGTCCGACCTGCTTTTACTCGAACATTTTACGACGCTTCGGCCGGTTGTTTCTGCTTGCTCTTGGGGGCCGGCTGGGAGGTTTGGAAGACGATCTTGTTATTCTCCACGTCCGCCAGCACGCTTGCGCCGGCCTTGAACTTGCCGCCCAGCAACTCGATCGAAAGCGGACTCTCGACGTATTTCTGGATTGCGCGGCGCAGCGGGCGTGCGCCGAAGGCAGGATCGTATCCCTCCTTGGCCAGCCACTTGCGGGCTGCATCGGTCAACTGGACCTTGATGTCGTACTCGTTCAGTCGATCCTGTACTTCCTGGATCTGGAGCCCAACGATCTGCTCCATCTCGGCCAGGCTGAGCGGCGAGAACATGATGATCTCGTCGATACGGTTCAGGAACTCAGGCCGGAAAGCGCCCTTCAGGGCCTTCTCGATCTTGTCATGAACTTCGCGCTCGTCATCACTATCGGTCTGCTTGAGGAAGCCGAGCGTGCCGCTCTTCTTCACATATTCGGTACCCAGGTTGGAGGTCATGATCAGGATCGTATTGCGGAAATCGACCACATTGCCCTGACCGTCCGTCATGCGTCCGTCGTCCAGGATCTGCAGCAATGCATTCCAGACCTCCGGATGCGCCTTCTCGACCTCATCGAACAGCACCACGCGATACGGGCGGCGGCGGACCGCCTCGGTTAACTGCCCGCCCTCTTCATAGCCCACGTATCCGGGAGGCGCACCGAACAGGCGGCTGACCGTATGCTGTTCGCGGTACTCGGACATATCGATGCGCACCAGCGCATCCTCATCGTCGAACATGAACCAGGCCAA
>DASXQN010000250.1:0-5876 GCA_036507155.1 Anaerolineales bacterium | reverse complement strand
TGGGGGTCTCGAGTTTTATGGATGTGACAGTGGCGATCTGCCAGTCCAGTATCTGTCTCATGGGTTGGTCCTCGAACAGCTACCACGAACCATAGCGCTCTTCCTTCCAGGGATCGCCATGATTGTGGTATCCGGCCGATTCCCAGAATCCCGGCCGGTCCCTCTCCATCAACGTCAGCCCGCGGATCCATTTTGCGCTCTTCCAGAAGTAGAGATGCGGCACCACCATGCGCGCCGGGCCGCCGTGTTCGGGGGCGAGCGGCCTGCCATCGTACTGCAAGGCGATGAAAGACTGGCCGTTGATCGCGTCGCTGAGAGGCATGTTGGTGGTATAGCCGCCGTCGCTGTAGGCGGTCAGGAATGCGGCCTTGCGATCCAACTGCACATGTTCGAGCAGCGTATCCAGGCTCACGCCTTCCCATTTCATGTCCAGGTGCGTCCACTTGGTGACGCATGAAATGTCAACGACATACTTTTGCATGGGGAGTTTGAGGAAATCCGCCCAGTTCCAAACGACGGGTTGCTTAACCAGGCCCTCGATCGTAAAACTCCAGCGATCGAGCGGCGTGCGCGGCGTGGGGCCGGCCGAGAGGACGGGGAAATCATCGGTGAAATACTGACCGGGCGGCAGGCGTTCCGCCTTTTCTTTCCCGCCGCGGCGCTTGCCCACGAAGCCGCGCGTGACGAATGATTCTGGCATGCTGACTCCTAATTGACGGTCACTAAATATGGATCGGACTGCCCTCAGCCCCATGCGCCGCTTCCATCAACACTTCCGAGAGCGACGGATGCGCGTGCACGTTGCGAGCGATCTCATGCGGGGTGAGCTCCATTAGCTGCGCCAGCGTGAGTTCGGGCAGCAACTCCGTGACCTCCGGGCCGACCATGTGCGCGCCGAGGATCTCCCCGTACTTCTCATCCACGAGCAATTTTACCCAACCCGCATAGTCACCGAGCCCCAGCGCCTTGCCGTTGGCCTGGAAGGGGAAGCGTCCCACCTTGACGGTCAGGCCGCGTTCCTTCGCCTGAGCTTCGGTCAATCCGAACGAGGCGATCTGCGGCTGACAGTAGGTGGCGCGCGGCATCATCTCGTAATTCAGCGTGATCGTTTCCGCGCCGGCAATATTTTCGGCCGCGATGAGTCCCATGGCGGAGCCGACATGCGCCAGCATCAGCTTTCCGGTGACGTCGCCGATAGCGTAAATATTGGGGACGCTCGTCTGCATCCTCTCATTGATCTCGACAAAACCGCGCTCATTGACCTTGACCCCGGCCTCTTCGAGCCCCAGACCTTTCGAGTTGGGACGGAATCCGATCGCGACCAGGGCCTGGTCCGCTTCGAGGGTCGTTTCCTTGCCCTCCGCGCTGACCTTGACCTTTACGCCGGCCTTGGCGGCCTCAACCGACTCAACTTTGTTGCCAACCAGGCACTTGATGCCGCGCTTCTCGAATTCCTTCTTCAACTCTTTCGAGGTCTCTTCATCCTCCAACGGCACGAGCCTCGGCAGCATCTCGACGATCGTCACGTCCACGCCGTAGGACCGCCAGATCGTGGCGAACTCGACGCCGATCGCGCCCGACCCGATGACGACCACGGATTTCGGGAGCTTCTCCTGCAGGATGGCCTCGTAATAAGTAACGATCTTTTCACCGTCCACCTTCCATGCGCCGGGGACGGCCGCGCTGGCGCCGGAGGCGACGATGATGTTGGCAGCCTTCAGTTCGGTTACTTTCTTGTCCGCGCCGGTCACGCTGAGCGTATCCTTCGATTTGAGTTTGGCTTCACCCATGTAAACCGTGATGTTGTGCTTCTTCATCAGAAAGCCCACGCCTTTCGTGAGGCGGTCCGAGTTCTGGCGCGAGCGCTTCACGGCAACACCATAGTCCAGCTTCAGATTCTCGAAGGCGAAACCGAACTCCTTGCCGCGTTCACGCAACGTGTGGGCGATCTCCGCATTTCGTAATAAGGACTTGGAAGGAATACAACCGACATTCAGGCAAACCCCCCCGAGCCACTGCTTGTCCACAATGGCAACTTTTTTCTTCAACTGAGCCGCGCGGATCGCCGCGACATACCCGGCAGGGCCCGCGCCCAGAACTACGACGTCATAATTCTCGGCCATGAGAGACTCCTCGATGTAATGTCATTGCGAGCGACCGCAGGGAGCGAAGCAATCTCAGCGTTTTAGGGGAGATTGCTTCGTCACTTCGCTCCTCGCAATGACAAATGATACTGCGCCCCCAATTGTAAACCCTCCCCGTTTTAGGGGGAGGGTGGAGGTCAAGTTAGGTTTTTCTTCAAAAACTCAAAGGTCCGTTTCCAGGCTAGATCGGCAGCAGCGGGATCGTATTCAGGCCGGTCCTGCTCCACGAACCAATGCGAAACCTTCGGATAGACGTACAGCGTCACATCCACGCCCGCGCCCTTCATGTCTGCCTCCATCGCACGGACCCCATCCAGCGGCTCCCATTCATCGGCGTCGCTGAAGTGGCCGAGAATTATTGCCTTTACCTGGCTGTAGTCGGCCTCGCCTACCCCATAGAACATTACGGCGGCGGCAACATGCGGTTCGTTGGCCGCTACCTCCAGCCCGTAAGCGGCGCCCATGGAGAATCCCAAGGTGCCGATGGGTTTGCCCGGGTTCTGAAGTTTCAAATAATCCGTGGCTGCTTTGACCGTGTCGTTCATCAACCCGGCATCGCGGTCGCCCAGCATGGCTTTGGCCTCATCGATCGTCCCGGCGACGCGGCCCTGGTAATAGTCGGGTGCCAGGACCGTGAAACCCTGTTCGGCCAGCTGGTCACTGACCTGTTTGAAGAACGGTTTCAGGCCCCACCAGGCATGCAGGAGAAGCACGCCGGGTCCGCCTTTCTCGGGCGCGGCCAGGTAGGCCTTCGCGGAGCGGTCTTTGACTTTTAGTTGGATATCTGATTTTTTGAGGGACATTTGGCGCTCTCCTTTTGCCCAAGTATAGCAGAACTTATGTTCTAGTTAAGGGACAAAAAATTAAGAGGCTCTGCTGCCCCATCCCCGAATCCTAAAGCCAGCGCCTGACGCGGGACTTGTAGCCAGTGTATACCGCCCCGAATTTTTTCTCGAGGTAGGCTTCCTCATGCTTGATGATCAACTCGTTGAAGTAATAGATCATGGCCGGACTGATGATCAATCCCCAATAATTTCCCAGGGCCAAAGGCAGGCCGATGACCGTACAGACGAAACCGACATAGATCGGATTGCGCGAATAGCGATAAGGACCGCTCGCGACGATCGCCGTGGTGGGTTCGTGCGGGATCGGCGACGTGTGTGCCTTGCCGAGCTCGCTGATCGCGCTGAAAGCGAAGAGAAGCCCGCCGGCTAGAATGACCAGCCCGGCGATCTTGACAGCGGCCGGCGCGGGCAGGGCCAATGGAATCGTCCACTTGAGCACGAATGCGATGATCAAATGGATCAACATCAAGAGCGGCGGCAGGATCCTGATATCGGGATGATCTTTGCTATCGCTCATTCTGCCTCACTTCGCACTCCCTCACGCCCACTTCTCCAGCGCCTCTTTGATGGCAGCCAGAAACGCATCCGCCGAGGCGCCGTCTAGAATTCGGTGATCGAAGACAAATGACAGATAGATCATCGGGCGGATCGCGATCGCGTCGATACCGTTGGCATCCGTCACAGCCACGACTCGCTTTTGAATGGCACCGGCACCTAGGATCCCGGCTTGCGGCTGATTGATGATCGGCATGGCCAGCAGAGAACCGGCCGTGCCGTGGTTGGTGAGGGTGAACGTGCCGCCGCGAACTTCATCGGGCTGCAGCTTCTTGGAGCGGGCACGATCAGCCAGGTCTTTGATGGCACGGGCAATAGCCAGCAGCGACAGGTTGTCTGCGTCCTTGATGACCGGCACGATCAGGCCGTCCGCGCCGAGCGATACCGCCATGCCGATGTTGATGGCGCGATGGATGAGCACACCCTCATCTGTCCAGGAGGAATTCACCAGCGGATATGCTTTCAGCGCCGAGACGATGGCCGAGATGAAATAAGCGGTAAAGGTCAGGCTGACGCTGTCGCGTGCGAAGATGTCCTTGTTCGCAACGCGGTGTGCGCTGACCCTGCTCAGGTCCGCCTCCATCACCGTCAGCACATGCGGTGAGACGCTTTGCGACATGAGCATGTGTTCCGCGATCTGCTTGCGCATGGTGGTGTGTTTGATCAATTGATCGCCGGTGACCGCGCTCACCGGCGGTCCGGCAAACCCGCGGGCAGGCGCGCTCGTGTCAGCAGCCGCGGTCCCGCCCTTTTCGACGTAAGTCAATACATCATTCTTTGTGACGCGGCCGTTCAGCCCGGTCCCCTGGACTTTGGACAGGTCGACGCCATGCTCCGCCGCGACCTTGGCCACGACGGGAGAAATGAAGCCTATCTCGGTTGACGGTGGTGAGTTGACGTTGGTGGGTTGGGGGTTGGCGGTCGGTGATTGGCGGTCCTCGGTTGAAGGTTGAGGGTTGACCTCCTCCGGTGACTTCGCGGTCGGGGCCTGAGGCGGCGCCTTTGCACTCTCTGTATTCGCGACGGGTGCGGAGGTACCCTCCACCTTCTCGCCGGCCTGACCGATGACCGCCAGCAGCTGTCCGACCTTGGCCGACTGTCCCTCCTGTGCCTCGATCTTCAGCACCGTTCCTGAGGCGGGTGCGGGAATCTCCGTATCGACCTTATCCGTATTGACCTCGAGGAGCGGCTCCAGCTCTTTGACGCTCTCGCCTTCATGCTTGAGCCACTTGATGACGGTGACCTCTTCCACACCTTCGCCGAGCCGGGGAACGAGTACTCTTGTGGTCATGGTTTGCTCCAGTTGAGGGTTGACGGTTGGCAGTTGTCGGTTGACGGTTGGTGGCCAGTGACCAGTAACCAGTAATCAGTGTCCAGTGGTCAGTAACCAGATTGCAGGATTAGTTCTCGGTGACGAAGTAATCGGATTGAGATTCCCGAATCGAGTGAGTTGGTGGGTTACAGAACGAGCTGGCTTTGTCGATGATGCTCCCAAGCAAACGACCAAGCTCACGGCACTTATCGACCAGCATCGAGGCCTGTGCCTGTGAAACGTAACCACAATCCCTGGCGGTCTCGATCCAATGTTGCGTCTCATGCTGTTCCGCGTCGGCATCAGTCAGTTTGCTGACAAAGTGCTTCTCGTACCGCCGTTTCGCCCATGCTTCAGCAATCTGTGCGCCAATGGAGCGTGACGAGCGGCGGACCTGATCCGTCAGCGAGTAGGTTTCTTCTCTTGGAAATCCCTTTGTCAGGGCAAATATCTCTTGCGCCAATATCCGCGCCTTCTGATAGACAATCAAATCACGATGACTTTTCGCGTACTTCGTTTCTGCCATTTTACCTCCCTTTATTCCGGCTCACGAACTGGTTACTGGTTACTTTATCACTGGATACTGACCAGGGTCCACCTCATGCATCATCTCATACACCGCATCGAAGATCGTCTCCGCATTCGGCTTGGACCAGTAATCCCCGTCGCTGCCGTAAGCCGGACGGTGCGCCTTGCCACTCAAGGTGCGCGGCTCGGAATCGAGATGATAATAGCCGCCTTGTTTCTCAATGACTTCCTGCAGCATGTATGCGGAGGTCCCGCCAGGTACATCCTCATCCAGGAACAGCACGCGGTTGGTCTTCTTCAGCGATTCGACGATCTTGCCATGGATGTCGAACGGCAGCAGCGATTGTACATCGATCACCTCGATCTCGATGCCGACCTTGCCCAGCTTCTCGGCCGCGTCCAGGGCGATTCGGCAGCACGCGCCGTACGTGACCACCGTAACGTCGCGGCCCTGGCGGATCGTCTCGGGCACGCCCAGCGGCAAGCGCATCT
>DASXQN010000249.1:0-6055 GCA_036507155.1 Anaerolineales bacterium | reverse complement strand
TGACACACGCCGCAGCGAGTCACGCGGATGAGGATCTCGCCGGGCCCGAGTTCCGGCTCCGGAAACGCGGTCAGCCGCAGCGGTGCAGGCTGCGTGCGGATATCCGCGAGCGACTCGAGCAGCATCGCGTTCATTGATTATTTGGGCGGGAGTGACAGGGCGAATCTCACGCCCTCATCCACCCAGGCGCTAAGCTGCTTGTCGGTCTTGCAACCGGACGCATCGACGATCAGCCAGCCGTTCATCGGCCGGCCCGTCATGTCGAACGGGCGCGCGCCGGGACGCTTCAAGAGCTGGCTGTGTTTTTCCGGATCGACGCGCACGATCAGCCCGTCGCCGTGGACTCCGCAAGCCATGTTGCCGCGCAGCAGGTAACCGGTGCCGCCGAACATCTTCTTCTCGACGAACCGCATGCCTTTCATCTTTGCCTTGACGCGCTCCGCGAGTTTTAGATCATAAGCCATGTTTGCTCCCTGGAGGCGCCCGATCGATCGCGCTCCATCCCCATCCGAATGGATTTAGTCGCGGATCAGGCCGCCATGATAGACCAATTCATACGCGATCTCCTGCCCGCGGCGGATGAACTCTCGGCCGTGGAAGTGATCCGCTGCGCCGTCGCTTGAATCGATGTACGTCAGTCCATCCTGAGTGTGTTCGAAGCCGCCCAGGAAGCGGCCCTGCTGGTACATGCGCGTGAGGCTGGCCTTTATCATCGCGCCGGCCCGGGCGGCGTCGATCAGATCATCGCGCAGGATCCGTCCGTAATAATTCATGGCCCACACGGGCTGCCCGGCAAAGTAGACGGTCTCCTGGCCGAGAAAGTCGCTGCCGCCGAAATAGCTGTCGAGGTATTCCCAGGGGCCGTCTGCAAATCTCAGATCGTGTGAGCCCGGCCGGCACGGCAGAGCGGACTTACCGTCGCCCACGTAGGTGGCCGCCTTGGCGCGCACGATGAACTCGTTCAGTTCCTGGAGATCGATCGGCATGGGATCAGCCCGTCCCGAACTGCCGGTCTCCCGCATCGCCGAGTCCCGGGACGATATAGGCGCGCTCGTTCAGATGATCGTCGATCGCGCCGAGATAGATTGGGATGTCCGGATGTTGTTCTTGCATGACCTTGATGCCTTCTGGCGCGCCGATCAGCCCGACGAATTTGATGTTCTTCACGCCCCAGCGTTTCAAGACGTCGGCAGTCGCCGTCGCGGAGCCGCCGGTGGCCAGCATGGGGTCCAGGATCAGGCACACCGATACGGTCGGTTCGATGGGCAGTTTGTTGTAATACTGCACCGGTTTGAGCGTGTGCTCGTCGCGATAGAGTCCGATATGCCAGACCTCTGCGCCAGGCATCAGGTCCCAAATGCCTTCGACCATCCCCAAACCGGCGCGCAGGATGGGCACGAGGCCGATCTTTTCCTTGAGCATGACACCGGTCAACGGCGCGAGCGGCGTCTCGATCTCGCAGGGGACCAGATGCAGATCGGCCGTGGCTTCGTACGCCAGCAGGCCGGCGATCTCACGCACCAGCTCCCGAAACTTTTTCGGTTCGGTGGTCTTGTCGCGCAAAATAGTAAGCTTGTGAGCCACGAGCGGGTGTGGAGATGCGAAAACGTTGGACATGCCGGCCTCCAATTGAGGAATGCGTTCGCAAAAACTGCCTAGAGTGTGGCTGAAAAACAGTTCGTTACCACCAAGACTCGAGGTCACCAAGCCACTAAGAAAGAGAATTTCGTGTCTTCCCTGGTACCGCCCGCCAGGGCAGGTGTGTGTCTTAGTGCCTTCGTGGTGAATCTGCTCCGGTCCTAAGGCTTCTTCATGACCGACTCGCGTTCCGGTCCGTTCGCGACCCAGCCGATCTTCACGCCCGTCAGCTTCTCGAGCGTCTCAACGTAGGCGCGTGCCCGCGCCGGAAGCTGCGCGTAGCGACGGATGCCGCGGATGTCCTCGCGCCAGCCGCGCATCGTCTTGTAGACCGGCTGGGCGCGCTCCAGCTCGTAGGAATCCAGATCGAAATAGTGAACCTTGCGGCCTTCCAACTCATAACCGGTGCAGATCTTGATCTCATTTAGTTCGCTGAGAACGTCCAGCTTGGTGAGGAACAGGCGGTCGATGCCGTTGATCTGCGCAGCGAAGCGCGTCAGCTCGGCATCGAACCAGCCTCCGCGTCGGATGCGGCCAGTCGTGGCGGCGACCTCGCTCAGGGCGCTGGCGACGCGTTCGTCGTCCTTGACCTCCGTCGGCATGGGACCCGCGCCCACGCGCGTCGTGTAGGCCTTGGTAACGCCGATCACGCGCGTGATGGCGCGCGGCGGGATGCCCAGCCCTCCCGTCGCCGCCGAGGCCAGGGTGGTCGAGGCGGTCACGAACGGATAGGTGCCCCAATCCGGATCCAGGCTGGTACCCATGGCCTGCTCGAGCAGGAAGCGCTTGCCCGTCTTCAAGCCGTTCTGTACGATCGGGAATAGCTCGCTCATAAACGGCTTGATCTCGGCGTAATAGCTTCGATACTCCGAGTATACGCGGTCGAAATCCAGTGAGGTTCCCCCAAGAGCGGCGATGATCTTGTTCTTGATCTCCAATTGGACGTGTAGTTTTTCGGCGAACACTTCGATATCGGCAAAGTCGCTCCAGCGGATGCCGTTGTAACTGACCTTGTCCGCGAAGGTGGGCCCGATGCCACGCTGTGTGGTGCCCGTGGCGCCGGCGCCTTTGGCTTTTTCGTACAGTCCGTCGAGGATCTTGTGGTAAGGCAGGATGATGTGCGCGCGTGGTGAGATGAACAGGCGCTTGTCGAGCTGGATGCCCGCCTTGCGCAGTGAGTTCATCTCCTCGATCAAGACGGCGGGGTCCATGACCACGCCGCCCCCGATCAGGCATTTCGTGCGGGGATGGAATATGCCCGAGGGCACCAGATGGATCTTGAAGGTTCCCAGGTCGTTGACGATGGTATGGCCGGCATTGTTGCCGCCGTTGAAACGGGCTACGTAGTCATATTCGCCTGCGAAGGTATCGATCGCCTTGCCTTTGCCTTCGTCCCCCCATTGTGTACCGAGAATGATCGTGACAGACATCTTGCCTCGCTCCGGAGATTGTTTTGCTCATTATAGTCTTGAAGATTGTTTTAGCCTACGTTCTTAAATCGCGCCGTGCCTAAACACTAAGGGCACGAAGTACTCAAAGGCAATTTCCTTAGTGTTCCTTGGTGCCCTTGGTGTTTAACAGTTTTGACATGAAGCGGCTCGCCGTTTTCTTTGTGTATAATCCATGCATGCCTGATTCCCGTATGAAGCCGCTTGACCCGGTCTCCAAGCCTGATGACCGCGTCGATCATGCCCTTCGACCGCAGAAATTGGCGGACCTGATCGGGCAGGACCAGGTCAAGGAGAACCTTGCCATCCTGATCGCGGCGGCGCGCAAACGCGGCGAGGCGCTCGATCATGTTCTGTTTTACGGTCCGCCCGGCCTTGGCAAGACCACACTGGCGCATGTCGTGGCCAACGAGATGGGCGTCAACGTCAAGGTGACGGCCGGTCCTGCGATCGAGCGTGCCGGCGACCTGGCGGCCATCTTGACCAACTTGCGCGCCGGCGACGTCCTTTTCATCGACGAGGTTCATCGGCTCGGGCGCGCCGTCGAGGAAGTGCTTTATCCGGCGATGGAGGACTTCGCGCTGGACATCGTCATAGGGAAAGGACCTTCCGCCCGGTCGATCCGCCTGAAATTGCCGCGCTTCACGATGGTGGGCGCCACAACGCGCCTGGCACTGGTGACTGCTCCGCTGCGGGCGCGCTTCGGCGCGGTCTACCGGCTGGACTATTACGAACTGGCTGCCATGCAGGCCATCGTCACGCGCGCGGCCGGCATGTTGAACGTGCCGGTTGAAGCGGACGGGATCGAGGAGATCGCGCGCCGGGCGCGCGGTACGCCGCGCGTAGCGCTGCGGCTGCTCCGGCGCGTTCGCGATTTCGCCCAGGTGCGCGCCGACGGCACGGTCACGCGCAAGCTGGCACGCGAGGCATTGGATCTCCTGCAGGTCGATCCGCTCGGGCTGGACGACGTCGACCGCCGCGTCTTACGGACCATCATCGAAAAATATGCTGGCGGACCGGTGGGCCTGAATACCATCGCGGCCTCGATCAGTGAGGAACAGGATACGATCATGGATGTGGTTGAACCGTATTTGCTGCAGCTCGGCTTTTTGGACCGCACGCCTCAGGGACGCATGGCTACGAAGTCCGCGTATGAGCACCTGGGCCTGCCGTACGATGAAGGCGCACAACCTCGATTAATTTAGGGGCGACGCGGTATTCATGTAAGGGCGGGGTCTTCCCGCCCCTCGCGATGGAACATGGCAGGTAGACCTCGCCGCTACCTAGGATCAAATGGAAAACATCAGTCGCTATTTAGTGATCGCTGGACTGGTTCTCATCGTGCTTGGCGGACTGTTCTGGCTGGGCGGTCGGATCGGTCTGCCGCTTGGCCGGCTGCCCGGCGACATCCGCATCGATGGGGGCAGCGGCACATTCTATTTCCCGATCGTCACGTCGATCTTACTCTCGGTGGTGCTGACAGTTATCTTGAATCTTATTGCGCGCTTTTGGAACAAATAGCCGCATACAAGTCTGATGGCAACCGCAGGCGCCGCACTCGTGCGCAGCGAAACTATTGCTACGCCTGATGAAAACCTCCGACTTCGATTACGATCTCCCGAAGTCTTCCATTGCACAAACGCCGCTCGAGTCGCGTGATTCGTCGCGCTTGCTCGTCCTTGATCGAAAAACGGGCGGGATCGAACACCGCGCCTTCCGAGACATCGGCGATTATTTGCGGCCCGGCGATTTGGTGGTGCTCAACCAGACGCGGGTCATTCCGGCGCGGCTGTTCGCTCACAAACAGACCGGCGGCCGTGCCGAGCTTCTGCTGGTGCGCCGGCTTGATGATCTGACCTGGGAAGGGTTGGTGGGCGGAAAAGGTTTGCGCGTAGGCACTAAGCTGCGCGTCGAAGGCGGACCCGAGGCTGAGGTCATCGAAATCCTGGACGGCTCAGAGCGATTGATTCGATTTGCGGTGCCGATCGAGCCATACTTTGCCAAGGCTGGCCATGTGCCATTGCCGCCTTATATCCACGAAAAGCTCGCTGATCCAGAGCGTTATCAGACAGTGTACGCGCGCGATCCAGGTTCCGCCGCGGCGCCTACGGCTGGGTTGCACTTCACGCCAGACCTGTTGGAGAAGATCAGGGCCGGCGGCGTCCAGACTGCTTTTGTCACACTGCACGTCGGGCTGGACACGTTTGCACCGGTGACGGAAGGAGATCCTGCAGAGCACAAGATCCACAGCGAGTGGTGCGAACTGTCGCTGGAAACAGCCGCCCTCATCAATTCAACGCGCGCACAAGGCGGGCGCGTCATCGCGGTCGGCACCACCTCCGTGAGAACGCTTGAATCCGCGGCGCGCCGCTCGACGCTTGGCCGTTTTCCCCGGATTGCTCCCTTCAGCGACCCCACGGACCTCTTTATCCTCCCCGGCTATAAGTTCTCGCTGGTCGACGCGCTGATCACCAACTTTCATCTGCCAAGATCGACGCTGTTGATGTTGGTGAGCGCCTTTGCGGGCCGGGAGCGCATCCTTGCCGCGTACCAGACTGCGATCGAGAAGGGTTATCGGTTCTACTCCTTCGGCGACGCGATGCTCATAATATGAGTTTCATGTGTCAAGTTTCAAGTGTCAGGTACAATTCACCCTTGACACTTGACACATGACACATGACACTTGACACGCTCGTCCAGCTAAACCTCGAAATCATCTCATGCCGCAAATGCCCCCGTCTCGTGGACTGGCGGGAGCAAGTGGCGCGCGAAAAACGCCGTGCATATCGGGGCGTGGAATATTGGGGCAAGCCTGTACCTGGCTTCGGCGATCCCAACGCGCGCGTCCTTGTCGTCGGATTAGCCCCCGGCGCCCACGGCTCGAATCGGACCGGGCGTCAATTCACGGGAGACGGCTCCGGCGGTTTCCTGTTCCCGGCACTATTTCGCGCCGGCTTTGCCAGCCAGCC
>DASXQN010000248.1:0-5618 GCA_036507155.1 Anaerolineales bacterium | reverse complement strand
TTGCCTGCCGCCTTGCACTGACCGGCGGCTCTCTGAGAGGGAAGGCAGGTACTGGTCTCCGGCTGGGTCTTTGTGTCGCTAATTATACCTCGCGCCGCTATGTGTTTCCGGGGAATTTGTCCGTCGTGGCGCGGCCGGACTGGCTGATCCCCTTGCGGCCGAATACGATCAATGGCGTAAGCAGCAGGATCCGCAGGTCAAGGGGGAAGGTCCGGTGGTCCACGTACCACACGTCCAACCGGAATTTCTCGGGCCAGGTGAGCGCATTCCGTCCCTGCACCTGCGCCCATCCGGTGAGGCCGGGATGCACGTCGTGGCGGCGCGCCTGCTCTGGAGAATACAAGGGCAAGTACTCGGGCAGGAGCGGGCGCGGGCCGACCAGGCTCATCTCGCCGCGCAAAATGTTGAGCAGCTCAGGCAGCTCGTCCAGGCTGAGCACGCGCAGGGTTTTGCCGAACAAGCCCAGGCGCCGCGCGTCCGGAAGAAGTGTCCCATCCGCGTCGCGCGCCTCGCTCATCGTCCGGAACTTGTACAATTGAAACACGCGGCCCTTGTAGCCCGTCCGCGGCTGGCGGAATAGAAACGGCGTCCCTAGCAGGATGCGGATCAGCACGGCGATCAGGAGCAGCAGCGGCGCGAGCGCCAGCAGTCCCAGAACAGAGACGAGCAGGTCCAACAGCCGCTTCGTGCGGGGCATGCCTGGCGGAAAAAACATGAAGACATTCTACCGCACGCGTCCCGCGTTTCACGCGATTCCTGATCCGCAAAAGGGCCGCGTTGAAATATGGTATATTTTGAGGCGGAGCCATGTATGAATGAGCGCATATTGATCATCGAAGACGATCAAGCGATCCTGAAATTGCTGCAGCGCGGCCTCGCCTATGAAGGCTACACTGTGGACACCGCCACCGACGGGCGCACAGGTTTGATCCTGGCGCGCGATCATACGCCGGATCTGGTTATTCTCGACTGGATGCTGCCCGGCATGGACGGCCTGGAGGTCTGCCATCGTCTGCGGACCGGCGGCTCGGTGCCGATCCTGATGCTGACCGCCAAGGACACCGTGCAGGACCGCGTGCAGGGACTGGACGCCGGCGCGGACGACTATCTGATCAAGCCCTTCAACCTTGACGAATTGCTGGCGCGCGTGCGCGCCCTCTTGCGCCGCACGCAGCCTGAACGCATCCCTGTCTTGAAGTTCGCCGACCTCACGCTGGATACCGGTTCGCGGCAGGCCTCGCGCGGCAGCCGGCTCGTGGCGTTGACGGCCAAGGAATACGAACTGCTCGAGCTGTTCCTGCGCCATCCCAAGCAGGTGCTGACCCGCGAAGTGATCTTCGATCGTGTGTGGGGATATGATTTCGGCGGCGAGAGCAACGTTCTGGAGGTCTACATTCGCTATTTGCGCCAGAAGCTGGAAGCGGATAGCGAGCCGCGTTTGATCCATACCGTGCGCGGCGTCGGATACGTTCTGCGCGAAAATCCGTGATTTGTACACGGATTTCACGGGGACACGGAAAAAAAGCGCTGTTCTCTAAGGGTCTTTCCGCCGCAGGTTCCGTGTTCATCCGTGTACAAAAGGGTTCGTAGAAGAGTCGCCTGAAGCTCGCGGGTTCTTCAAAAGAATCCAATCTCGAATTCGACCTCCAGCAGGTCGGACCCCAGATCCCATCTTGGAAACCAACGCAGCCCGTCACATATCCCTTCGTCTGCGTCTGACGCTGCTCAACGCGACCCTGATGGGGGGCATTCTGCTGATCTTCGGCGCGGCTGAGGTGCTGTTCGCGAACCTGCTGCTGATCATGCAGGCGGACAACACGCTGGCGCGCGTGGCACAGGGCGTGATCGAGGTCGTGCACGTCAGCCCGCTGGGGGAGATCGGCGTGATGAACCTTCAGCAGGATTTCACAACCAATACATCCATCCAGATCTGGGGCCGGGACGGCCATCTGCAGGCGGCCTCCGCCAACGTGCGGCTGCTGGACGATCCGCTCGACCCGAACGGTGTGTATGCCGATCGGCCGGTCTATCACATCTCGACGGTGCAGAGCGTGCACCTGCGCGTATTGAGCGTGCCGCTGGTGGCCAACCAGCGCATCGTGGGCGTACTGCAAGTGGCGACCAACCTGACGCTGCTCGATACCACGCTGAATGAATTGATCCCGATCCTGTTGATCTCGGTGATGCTGGCAATGCTGTTGGCCGGCGTCGGCTCGTCGCTGGTGCTCGGCCGCGCGCTGTCGCCGCTGGCCGCCATCGGCGAGACCGTGGACCAGATCAACCGCGCCGACGATCTCTCGCGCCGCATCCCGTACCAGGCGCAGGCTGACGACGAGATCGGCGGGCTGGTCCATTCCTTCAACCAGACGCTCGAACGGCTGGAGTTGCTGTTCACGTCGCAGCGCCGCCTGCTGACGGATGTCAGCCACGAACTGCGCACACCGCTGACCGTCATCAAGGGCAACGTGGACCTGATGCGGCGTATGAAAGAGATCGATCCCGAATCGCTGGCCAGCATGTACGAAGAGGTCGGGCGCCTGACGCGGCTGGTAGGCGGCCTGCTCCTGCTGGCGCAAGCCGAATCAGGCAAGCTGGCGCTCAACCTGGCACACGTCGAGCTGGACGCGCTGCTGGTGGAAGTATTTCAGGAGATGCGCGTGCTGGCCGGCAATCGCGTCAATCTGCAGCTTAACGAGATCGATCAATTGACGATCCGGGCGGATCGCGACCGCCTCAAACAGGTGCTGTTGAACCTGGTGGCGAATGCGATTCAATACACGCCGCCGGGCGGGGACGTGCTGCTCAGCCTGGCGAAGGTGGGCAATCAGGCACGCATCATCGTGCGGGACAACGGGCGCGGTATCCCGGTGGAAGACTTGCCGCACATCTTCGAGCGCTTCTACCGCGCGGAAAAATCACGCACGCGCTCCAAGGCCGGCGGCTTTGGCCTCGGCCTGTCGATCGCACAATGGATCGTCGAGAATCATGGCGGATGGATCGAGGTGGAATCGAAAGAGGGTCAGGGCACTACCTTTACGATCTGGCTTCCGCTCCTGGTGGAAGGCGACAAGCCTGCCCCGCCAGCACAAGAGCGTGCCTGATCCAGTCCCCCAGAGAAGGCGAGGCGCTACGGCAGCCGGATCCGCTCGTGCGCCTGGCGGCACAAGCTCGCGCCGTACGTGGAATACCAATCATCCAGCATCGGGCTGGTCGACAATCCCTGGCGCGCATCTTCATAGATCGCCGCACCGTAGTGCACATAGCGGTCTGTTTGAGCCGACCACATCCACTCGGGCTGGGCGATGACACCGATCCCGCCGTTGTAGCCCGCCAATGCCAGCCGTGCATTGCCGCCCGCGCTCGTCAGCGAGCGGGCCAGGTAATCCAGCCCGCGCAGCGCGTTGGTATCGGGATCATAAGGGTTGTCGGTCGCGTAAAAGTGGAACGGCATCACCTGGAATAGTCCGATGGCGCCGGAACGCGACAGCGCGCGCGGATCGCCGCAGGACTCGATCTGCATGACGACCGCTACCAGGTTTGGGTCGACGGCAGCCGCGGCTGCCCATCGAATGATCGCCTCTCCCCAGTACTGAACTTCAGGCGTAAAGACCGCCGCAAGGCCGCTGGATGGAGACAGGTCCGCCGGAGCAAATGCGAACAGCCGGGGCAGCTCGGGTGCGGCAGGCGTGTATGTCGGAGTCAGGATGAAGAACGGCGTCGGTGCCGGTGAAGCGATGGCGTCTGTTGGGTCGGCCGTCGGCGCGATCAGCACAACCGGCTCGGCCACTTGAACAGATACCGCTCGAACCGCTAGCGGATGCCGCATGGCAAATGCGGCCAGCAGGCAGCTGACCAGCAAGACCGCCAGAGGCGGGATCGCAAAACCCGACAAACAGCCGCTGCCTTGGGTTCCCTCCATGGGATCTTCGGCGGCGGCTGTTTGCGAGTGTGTTCGCGAGCGTAATCGCGAGTGCAGGATGGGTTCCTGCCAGTCGTCGTAATCTTCTGTGCGAGCGCGGGGCATAAGGTTCTCCGTGGGCGTGGGTCATAAAGGACCCGGCTCGAATGGGGGCGGGACTAAATTGTTCAGGCGTCGTAGCGTTCGTTGCTCTGTGTCCGCTCGCTGAAGGAGGCGTTATGGTAAGTGGGCTCCTGGCGGCTGAAGGAAGTTTGCTGCACCGCTTTGGGCGCGGGACGGAAGGTAGATGTGGAGGCCGCGGGCCGGTTGATCGACGAGGCGGGCCGCAAGGCGGCTTGATTGAGCGGTCGCGGCGCAGTGCGGACGCGCGGCTCGTCGGTGGTGAACAGGCGGTCGCCGGCCAGCGAGAACGTGCCGATGATCAGCACCCGGATCAGCCAGACCATAACGGCCACGAACACCGGCACAACTTTGAGCATGGTGGCGCTGCTGATCACTGCGCCTTCACCGAGACTGGTGTGGTTGGCGATGGCGATGGACACGCCCCACCACGTCAGCGTCGCGTTGAATCCGGCAGCCAGCAGCCAGGCGCCGAAGAGATACCAGACCTCGGCGGGTTCGTCGCGGCCCTGCTCGGGCGTGAAAATGCGCGCGATGCCGGCAAAGGTCAGGGTGCCCAGCACGTCGGTCAGCGCGAATTGGGTGGTGCTGAAGTTGAAGAGCTCGAACGCCAGCAGGGCGCCGACGATCATCAATCCCCAGGTGGCGCCGCGGTTGACGCGCCGGCTTCGAAAGAGCGCAACCAGGCCATCTCCGATGTTCCTTCGATATGCAGCCATCTCGACCTCCTTGTCGAATAGTTGAAACTGGCCACATTATAGAACAATTGTTCTAAACCTGTCAATCCCCCAATTCTGGAGAACTTCGGGGCCTTAAAGCCCTCGCAGTTCATTTTTTGAGGTTTCGAAAAAAATGCCCTGACGGGTCCTCGGGGGCGCGTCAGGGTTTGAATTTCTTGCTCTGAGAGTCAGGTACGCAATTCACAGTCTAACGTAGGTTGCATCCATCTCAATAACGCGAACCTGGCAGTCCGCATGAGAATATGAACCGCCAAAGCCTCCATATCCGGCCGCCCTGATTTCTCCGTGCAGGTCAATATAGACGCGGTAACTGTGATTGGCCTGGACCGGGATCCCTGGCTGTGCGAGCGTTAGCCCTCTCTCTAGCGGAGTCCAGGTCTGGCTGCCGTAAAACCAGGCCGGATCCTGCCGCAGGATCACCTCTGGATTGCCATCGATCCCTCGGACGAAGTTGCCGCTCTCATCTGTTTCTTCAACGTACACCTTGATGATGGCCGAGGTCAAAGCAGAAGCGAACGATCCCTGAGAATAGAAAAATCCGGAGTAATCAACAATAGGTGTAATCACCAGAGTTAGACCGGCGCGACCCGGAACGCCGGCATCCATGCCGAAGGAATGGATCAGGAAGGCGGAGGAGGGATTGGAAAAGTTGGTGGACATCCCAAAGTAAAGCCGGCCGGTGGGATTGTAGCTGCCATGGCTCCCAATCCCTGGACTGCCGCGTTGGGCAATGGGAGAATCCCAAAGCAAAGGATAGGGGGGACGGAAGGTTGTCATCTGCGCCTCCAGCTGTTGTTATGTAATATTTCTAGGCGGATTTATCGAGCTTCTGACTGATT
>DASXQN010000247.1:0-18390 GCA_036507155.1 Anaerolineales bacterium | reverse complement strand
TGAACGCCGCGATGCGATCGGCCACCTCCAGCATGCGGCCGCCGTCCGTGCGGATGCCGATCAGGGCCATCGTGCGCATGCCCATGCGCAGTGGATTCGTCACCGCCACGACCTTGAGCAGGCCCATGTCCACGAGGCGGTTGTAGCGCTGCCGGATCATGCCCGGTGAGACGTTCAACTGCTCGGCGATCTGGGAGAAGGCCGCCCGGCCGTCGGCTCGGAGCGCCCGCAGGATCTTTTCGTCGATTTCGTCGACAATTTCGGGATGAATCGTGCCGATTATGTTTTCCACAGGCAGATTCTATGCTTTTTCTGCATTTCTGTCAACCTTGGGTTCTTTTTCATCATACGGATGGCCATTTGGGTCATTTTAATGCAATACTGCCCGGCCACTTTCCCGGCCGGGCAGTATTTCGATCGGCAGCGTTTCGGATCTGCTACTGCCCCTTCACCTCGGTCCAGATCTGATCATACAGAGGCAAGGCTTCGCCCACATCATCGATGCGGTGGCCGTTGGCGATCGCCTCCGGTGGCGTGTTCGTGATCGGCGAGTTAATATAGGCGGCATAGATGTCCGCATAATTGGTCTTAGCGTACTCGAGCGCGGCCTTGTTCGGGTTGGTGTACGGGAAATCGCGCAGCATCATCCAGAAGATATCCCCTTGCATCGTATAGTTCAGCCACGCGTACGCCGCGTCGGCATGCGGCGCGTCCTTCAAGAGCGCCCAGTTATCCTGCCAAAGTATGGCTCCCTCGGTGGGATAGATATATTGGATGGCGGGATTCTCCTGTTGGGCGAGGAACGCCTCACCGGTCCAGGTCATGCCCAGGTCGGCATCCCCGGCGATCAACGCGGTCTTCGGGCTGTCGCTGTCGAACAGCTTGACATTCGGTACCAATTCGGCCAGCTTGGCCTTGGCCTGGTCGAGCTCGTTCGGGTCGTGGGTGTTAACGTCGAATCCGAGCGTTAGCAGCACCATGCCGATCGTCGCGCGCGAATCGTCCAGGAACACCATCCGGCCGGCGTACTCCGGCTTCCACAGGTCCGCCCAGGATTGCGGCACATTCTCCACCTTGTCCGTGTTGACCACGATGGCGTCCGTCCCCGCCTGGTAAGGCAGCGTGTACTCGTTGCCGACATCGAAGTCAAAGTTCAAGTAGTTGGCATCGAAGTTGCCCATCACGGTCAACTTGCTTTGGTCGAGCTTCTGCAATAGACCCTGGCGGATCATCAGGCTGACGATGTAGTCGGTCGGCTGGACCAGGTCATAGGCCGTGCCGCCTGCGGAGAGTTTCGCGTACATTTCTTCGTTGGCGGAATATTCGTCCCGGTTGACCTTGATCCCCGAGACGAGTTCAAAACACTCCTGCATGTCGGGCGGGATATATTCCGTCCAAACGAACAGGTTGAGCTCAGTCGAGGTGGCCTCGATCGGATGCTCTGGCTCGGGACATTCGAAGCCGGTGGAGGTTACTTTCGGACCTCCGGCTGGCGCCGCGGTGGCCTGACTCCCGCCTCCGCCTCCGCACGCGGCGAGCAGCAGGCTGATTACCGCCAGAAGCCCCGTCCATTTCCATAACGCTGATCTAGTCATCTTTTCCTCCTGTCAAGATAGTGGGACATTCAACGCGCAGGGCGCCTGCGCGGGCAAACCGTATCATGGTTCCCGGTTCTGCAATCTTTGCAACAGCAGCACCGCGACGAAAACGAGGGCGATCCAAACCGTGGAGAGCGCGTTCACCTGCGGCGTAATGATGCGGCGCAGCAGGCCGTATACGTAGATCGGCAAGGTGGTTGAACCGGGCCCGTTGGTGAAGAAAGTAATGACGAAATCGTCCAGCGAAAGCGTGAAAGCCAGCAAGCCGCCGGAAAGGACGCCGGGCAGGATCATCGGGAGCGTCACGCGCCGGAAGGTCGTGAGCTCGTCCGCGCCCAGATCCATGGCTGCTTCTTCATACGATTTCTCAAAGCCTTGCAGCCGCGCCTGCACCACCAGCGTCACGAAAGGTACGCTGAAGGCAATGTGCGATACGATCACCGTGCCTAACCCGAGGGTCAGGCGCGAGTCGCCGCTCAGTCCAAAGGCATTGTTCAGCACGCCGAAAAACTGGCTGAAGAGGGTCAGGATCCCGATACCCATCACGATCTCCGGGATCACGATCGGGATGTACAGCGACAATTGCGAAAACGGCTTCACCTTGAAATCGTAGCGCTGTAAGGCGAGCGCAGCCATCGTCCCGATCACGACCGACGTCAGCGTCGAGATCAAAGCGATCGTCAGCGTATTTTTCGCGGCCTCCACGACCTCACGATTCTTGGCCAGGTCGCAGTACCAGTGGAACGAACCGCAAGGACTTGCCTTCACCAGGCTGCCGTCCATCACAACGCGATCACTGAAGTGCGACACCACGCCCTCAAATTTGACGTTGGGCCGCGAGGCGTTGAACGAGAACAGGACCAGCACGACGATCGGCGCGTACAGAAAAGCATACACGAGCGCCGTGGCGATCAGCACGTGGGGAGCGCGGCGATGCGGATTCATGCGACCACGATCTCCTCGCCGAATCCGAACTTGCGGGTATAGAAATACGTAACGACCAGGGTCATGACCATCAGGATCAGCGAGGCCGCCGAGCCGAAGGTTGGATCGCGCGCGTCCAGGAATTGGCGCTGGATCAGGTTGCCGACCAGGATCACCTGGCGGCCACCCAGGATGTCCGACACGATGAAGGTGCCCATCACCGGGATGAAAACCAGGATCGTGCCGGCAACGACGCCAGGCATCGACAACGGCAGCGTCAGCCGCCAAAAAGTGCGCGAAGAATTTGCCCCGAGATCGGCGGAGGCTTCGTACAGGGAGTTATCGATCTTCTCCAGTGAGGTAAATATCGGCAGGATCATGAATGGCAGGAACTCGTAGACCATGCCGACCAGCACCGCGCCCGGTGTGTAGAGCATCTCCAACGGCTGAAATGGAAGGTGCAAAAGCCCTGCCAGCCAGCCAAGCACCAGATTGATGACCCCTTCCTGCCGGAGCAGGATCATCCACGCGTATACCCGGATCACGAAATTCGTCCAGAGCGGAATGAGTACCAGGAACAGGAAGGTGTTGCGCCTGCGGGGATGAGCACGTGCTATGAAATACGCCAGGGGGTATGCCAGCAGGATGACCAGCAGCGTGGTATTGAACGCCAGGGTCAACGACCGCCACAGGATCTGCAGGTAGAGCGGATCGAAACAGACGCGCCCGCCGGCGGGACAGTCCGTGCTGTACCCCGACAGGCGCAGATAATTGTCGAGTGAAAACGTGAAGATGACATTTCCGTCCGGGCTGCGCTTGCCGAAGCTGATCAGCAGGATCAGCAGGAGCGGGATGATCAGCAGAACCACCATCCACAGCAGCGTGGGCAGCACCAACAAGGTTCCCTGGAGAGAGCGATTCTCGCGTAATCGCTGCAACATCGCGGCGCCTAGTCCTTCTTCAGCACCAGTGTATTCTCAGGCTTAAGCACGAGCCAAACATCCTCACCCACCGTGTAAAACGACTTTGGATCCAAATGCGAGACGTGATTTTGCTCCCAGACCTTCAGCCGCGTGTCGAGCGCATCCACGATCACATGCGTGTCTGACCCGATGTAGATCGTGTTGGCAATCTTGCCGCGAATGCTGTTGGTATTGCGCACACGCTTGTCGGAAATGCCGATCTTCTCGGGCCGGATCGAGACGATCACGTCCTCCCCCTTGACGATCCCCGCCGAAACCGGTATGCCGGTCACGGCAGTCTTCAGGGCCGGCACAAAGGCGGTGGCTTCCTTCTTAGAAGAAGCCGTTACCTTGCCATCTAGAAAATTCGATTCTCCAATGAAATCCGCGACGAAATGCGAGCTGGGCCGCTCATAGATCTCCACCGGGGTACCCACCTGCTTGACCTTCCCGTGGCTCATCACCGCGATCCGGTCGGACATGGTCAGCGCTTCCTCCTGGTCGTGCGTCACGTAGATGAAGGTGATCCCCAACTGCTGCTGGAGCGACTTGAGCTCGAGCTGCATTTCTTTCCGCAATTTCAGGTCGAGCGCACCAAGCGGCTCGTCCAGCAACAGCACGTTTGGGACCTTTACCAGCGCCCTCGCCAGCGCGACGCGCTGCTGCTGCCCGCCCGAAAGCTGCTTCGGATGGCGGCGGTCCATGCCGCGCAACTGCACCATCTCGAGCGCGCGTCCCACGCGCGTAGCGATCTCACTGTTCGTAGCGCCTTCCATCTCGAGTCCGAAGGCGACGTTTTGGAAAACGGTCAAATGCTGGAAGAGTGCATAGTGCTGAAAGACGGTGTTGACCGGCCGCTGAAAGGGTGGCGTACGGCCCATGGGCTTGCCCTCGATATACACCTCCCCCTCGGTCGGCCATTCAAAGCCTGCGATCATGCGCAGAGAGGTGGTCTTGCCGCAGCCTGACGAACCGAGCATCGAGAAAAACTCGCCATTCTGGATGCGCATGTTGACGTGATCGACCGCAGACAGTTCATTGCCCTCCGGCGTGATGAACTTCTTGACGACGTCCCGCAATTCGACTGCATACTGGCTGGTCATGCGCGTTGCTCCTGGCTGTAATGTGGCGGCATCCGAACTTCGTTATTTTACCTAATTATGCGCCGCGCTCGGCCCTACATCAGAACTTCCTGCTCCAATCCTTCGGCCAGCGTTCCACCACTACTTTCTTCTGCGTAAAGAACTCCACGGCATCCATGCCCTGGCCGTGCATATCGCCGAAGAAAGACTCTTTCCAACCGCTGAATGGGAAAAATGCCATCGGCGCGGCGACGCCGATATTGATGCCGATGTTTCCGGCCTCGACCTCATATTTGAAGCGTCGCGCCGAGGCACCGCTGGACGTGAATAGGCTGGCCTGGTTGCCATACGCACCCCGGTTGACCAGCCCGATGGCTTCCTGGATGTCCGAGACATGCACCAGGCTCAACACGGGACCGAAAATCTCGGTGCGCGCGACCTCGCCGTCCGGCGGAACCCCCGAGAGGATCGTCGGCCGGACGAAGGTCCCCCGCTCATATCCCGTGACCGACACCCCGCGCCCGTCCACCGGGATGGACGCGCCCTCGGACGCTCCCTGGCCGATCAGCCGCTCGACTCGTTCTTTGCTGGCGGCATTGATGACCGGCCCCATCTGAACGCCTTCGTCCAGCCCATACCCCACACGGCGGCTCGCGGCCGCGTCGCAGATCGATTCCGTAAAAGTGTCGCGCGCCTCCGCGACTGTCACCGCCACGGACACGGCCAGGCAGCGCTGGCCGGCGCATCCGAAGGCAGAGTCCGCGATGATGCGGGTGGCGCTCTCCATGTCGGCGTCGGGCAGCACGACCACCGGATTCTTCGCCCCGCCCTGCGCCTGTACGCGCTTGCCGTTCGCGGCCGCGCGGCCGTACAAATAGCGCGCCGTCACGCTCGAACCCACGAACGTCACGGCCCCGATCGCCGGATGGTCCAGGATCGCATCCGCCGCCGCTTTTGCGCCGTTGACGAGATTGATCACGCCGGGCGGCAGTCCGATTTCGTGGATCAGCTCGAAGACCAGTTGCATGGCCGTCGGCACTTTTTCCGACGGCTTGATGAGATAGGTATTGCCACAGGCGATCGCATACGGGAGATACCAGAAGGGGATCATGCCCGGAAAGTTAAAGGGCGCGATCGTTGCGCATACGCCCAAGGGCTGGCGCAGCATGATCTCGTCGATGCCGGGTGCGATGTCCTCGATGATCTCGCCTTTCATCATCATCGGCATGCCGCATGCGACCTCGACGTTCTCGATAGCGCGCAGCATCTCGGCGCGGGATTCCTCCAGGGTCTTGCCCGCCTCCTGGGTGATGGTGCGGGCGATGGCATCCATGTTCTCGCGCAGCAACGCGCGCAGTTTGAACAGGTACTGGATTCGATCCTGTACCGGCGTCCGGCGCCAGGCTGGGAACGCCGCGGCCGCGGCTTGAGCGGCTGCATGCACCACGTCCGCGCCGCACAGCGGCGTGCGGGTGAGCAACTCTCCGGTGGCGGGGTTGATTACGTCCAGATACTCTTGCGCGGCCGGCCGCTGCCATCCACCGTTGATGTAGTTCAACGTATCGCGCATGCACTCTCTCAGGCGACCATCGGGTCCATGAACTCGGCCAGGCCCTCGTCAAGCAGCGTCAAACCCTCTTCCATTTGCTCTTCGGTGATCACCAGAGGCGGCACGACGAACAGGATATTCTTGAAGTTAAACATATAAACGCCGTTGACGGCCATGAAATTTCGCAGGGCGGTCAGATCCAACGGCTCCTTGCTGCTGCGATTCTTGACGAACTCGAGCGCCGAGAACAAGCCGATGTAGCGCACATCCCCGACGGAGGGATGTTTGCTTTTCAATTCCTCCAAACGGCGGCCGAGATACTTGCCCACTTTTTTGGCGTTTTCAAAGATGTGCTCTTCCTCGTACGCCTCGATCGTAGCAAGCGCGGCCGCGCACGCCAGCGCGTGACCGCTGTAGGTCAGGCCTGCGTACAAATACTTGTCGTCAAAGAACGCGGCAATCTTTTCGCGCACGATGACCGCACCGAGCGGCACGTATCCGGATGTCAATCCCTTGGCAGTGGTGATGATGTCCGGCACAACGTCCCAATTGTCGACGGCAAACCATTCGCCGGTCCGGCCCCATCCGGACATGACCTCGTCCGATATCAGCAGGATGCCGTACTTGTCGCACATCTCCCGGACGCGCGGCCAATAGTCGTCCGGCGGGATGATGAGCCCATTGGTGCCGGTGACGCCTTCGAGGATGATGGCCGCGATCTGGTCCGGACCCTCATGCTGGATGACCTCCTCGACGTGCTGGATGCACTCGCGATGGCAGGTATCGATCGTCCAGCCGAACGGGCAGCGGTAGCAGTAAGGATCGAGGAAATGCACAACCCCCGGCATGGCGGGTTCCACTGGCAGCCGGCGATAGTCGCCGGTTAATGCGATGGCGCCGTGCGTGGCCCCATGGTAAGAACGATAGCGTGCCAGGATCTTATGTCGCCCGGTGTAGAACCGGGCGATCTTGATCGCATTTTCATTGGCCTCCGCGCCGCCCAACGTGAAGAAGGTTTTCTTGAGATCCCCGGGCGTGACCTCCGCCAGCTTCTTGCCAAGCAAGCCGCGCGGTTCGGTCGCCATGCCCGGCGCAGCGAACGTCAGACGCGCGGCCTGTTCCTGGATGGCTTTGACCACCTTCGGGTGCTGGTGGCCGACATTCATGTTGACGAGCTGAGAGGCAAGGTCAAGGTAGCGCTTGTCGTTCGCGTCCCAGAAGTAAACCCCGTCGGCGCGCGTCACAGGGATCGGCTGGGCCTGGCCCTGCACCGACCACGAATAGAAGGTGTATTCCTTGTTCAGATCGACGATTTCTTGCGCGGTCAGAGCGGCCATCAGGTCTCCGGTGGCAGGCGGGAATGGGGCTCCCGCCGGCCCGCAACGATCTAGCGCTTCGACTCTTTGACGATCTCCGCGTAGATATTTAGAGTTTGATCGATATCCTCGTCGCTGTGCTGATAGCACAGGAACCACGGTTCGCGCGCATCGAAGTCCGGCATGACGCCGCGCTCGATGCCCATTTGCACGATGCGATCATAGAGCTTCACATCGCTCTCCGCCCAGTCGCGCTGACAGGTGACCGAGTCAACCCCTAGCGCGAAGGAGAACATGGCAGGGTAGCCGCTGATCACGACGGGGATATCGTTCTCTTCAAAGATCTCCTTCAACCCATCCATCAGGCGGCGGCCGCGCTTCTGAATGCTCTGCAGGATCGGCTTGGCCTTGAGCAGGCTCAAGGTGGCGAACGCCGCGGCAACTCCGGGCTTGTTGTTGGTATACGTTCCGCCCTGTGCAACCCCCTGTCCGATGATTGACATGATCTCGCGCTTTCCACCGAATGCCGCGATCGGATAGCCGTTGCCGAGTGCCTTGGCATACGTCGCGATATCCGGCTTGATACCGTACACTTCCTGCGCGCCGCCGTTGGCGATGCGGAATCCGGTTTTGACCTCGTCCAGAATGAAGACCGTCCCGTATTCTTCGGTGCGCTTGCGGATCAATTCAAGAAATCCGTCTTGCGGGGTGATGGCCGCGCAGTTGCCCTGGCACGGCTCGGTGATGACCGTCGCGATCTGTTCGCCGTACGAACGCATCATGCGCTCGAATCCTTCGAAGTCGTTGAAAGGCAGCGTGATAATGAACTCGCGCATGCTCTTGGGGATTCCCGAAGAGGACGGTACCGGGATCGGGCTGCGGCGATTGCCGTACGCCTCCGGCGGCGAATACGTGGACCACAGGGTGTGATCGTGGAAGCCGTGATAGTTTCCTTCGAACTTGAGGATCAGATCGCGGCCCGTGTAGGCGCGCGCCACGCGGATGGCGTGCATGGTGGCTTCTGTGCCCGAGCAGGCCAGCCTGACCATCTCCACACCGGGGCACATCGCGCTGATCATCTCCGCCACCTGCACTTCCAATTCGCCGGTCATCGCATATAGCGTGCCGTTCTGCAGCTCGGCGATCACGCGCTGATCGACCTCATCGAAGGCATGCCCGAGAATGATCGGACCGAATGCCATGCGGTAGTCGATGTATTCCTTTCCATCCACATCCCACAGGTGCGCGCCCTTGGCGCGCTCTACGTATGGTGTGATGCCCTCGCCCCAGAAGCGGAAATTCGAATTCACGCCCAGCGGCATAACCTTTTGGGCGCGTTGCTGCAGGGCCTGGGTTTTCGGGCCGAACATGCTCATAAATCCTCCGTCGAACGTTGAGCGGTTATGCCTTCTGGCGCTCGCCCATTTCCCGCGCGATCCAGGCCGGCACGCGCCACTGGTAAACATCTTTCAGGATAATAGGCACGATCGAAGTGGTCGTCTTGCGCACCCCCGGCACCTTGCGAACCACTTCCGTCACGAAGCGATAGATCTCAGCGGTATCGCGTGCCACCACCTGTATGCTGACATCCATCTCTCCGATCCCGCAAGCCACGTAGCTGACGTTATCGCAGGCGGCCATCTTCTTCGCCACCTCGAGAATCTGATCCGACTCAACCTCCAGCCAGATATCCGCGATCGTGGACAGGCCGAACGCCTGGGGCCGTGCCACCGCGCTGATCTGGATCACGCCCTCGTCTAACATGCGGTCAATCCGATATCGCACGGCGCGCTCGGATACGTGCTTGATCTGTCGTGCGATCTCGGAAGCCGGCATACGACCGTCTTCGAGCAGCAAATTAACAATATTTACGTCAAGTTTGTCGATTTCGTACATGGTTTCTCGCGGTTACGTCGATTAAGTACGTTGTCGACAACTATACATAATCGTCGACTATATGTCCAGAAGGCTGAGGCAGCACCGCGACCGATCTCACATTGACGCCCCATCTCCATGCAGGTATAATCGGATGTTGGCATTATCCCCAGATCGTTTAGCAGGAGCGAAGTTATGCAAACCCAAGACACCGCGCCGGTCAGCGCGTTGGAACCCAAGGCAAAAGTGAGCGGCAAGATCATCAAGACCACCCTGGCGGGTGCCCTGGTAGACATTGGCCAGCCGCTGCCTGGCGTGATCCACATCTCACAGCTCAGCAAGGACCCGATCAACAAGGTGGAAGACGTCGTCCAGGAGGGCAAGACGATCGAAGCCTGGGTGCGCCGCGTCCACAAAGATCGCGTCGAGCTGACCATGATCGAGCCGGTGGGCATGGAGTGGCGGGAGATCAAGCCCGACATGATCGTCAAAGGCAAGGTCGTGCGGCTCGAGGCATACGGCGCGTTCGTGGATTTCGGCGCCGAGCGGCCCGGCCTCGTGCATGTGAGCGAGTTGACGCGCGGCTACGTGAAGACGCCGAATGAGATCGTCAAGGAGGGCGATGAAGTAGAAGCGAAGGTGCTCGAGGTCGATCGGCGCAAGCGCCAGATCCGCTTGAGCATGAAGGCGCTCCTACCTGAGATCGTCGAAGAACAGAAGCCGGAACGCGAAGAGCGCAAGCCGCGCGGCGCTCGCAAACCGCGGCAAGAGGAAGTTGAGACCGAATCTGCGCCGCAGGAACCCAGCGAGCCCGACCTGACCGGCATGCAGATCGCCTGGATGCAAGCGCAAGAGCGCGCCAACGAAGAGACGAAACACCAAAAGTCCCGGCGCACCAAGCGCGAGATCTCCCAGGAGAATGAGGAGATCTTCAACCGCACGCTGGAAAAGCGTCTGCCGACCGGGGGCTGAATCGACCGAATTCAAAAGCGCGTCCAACCTGGACGCGCTTTTTTGTTTTAACCGGCAGACTCAGCGGGCGCCCCCTTGTCCACCGCGGCCGCGACTTCGAGTTCTTTCAAGAATTTTTCCTTGTTGGCCGGGCGCGCGGTCTTGCCGCTGGAGGTCTTGACGATCCATTTCGGCCCCACCACCTTGACGTGCCGCAGCGCGATGGCGGAGTTGCGCGTGACATGTTGGCGGATGGCATCCGCAATTCGCCCGTGCTCGGCTTGCAGCTCCGAGTCGACCTCCGCGATGATCACCACATCCTCGGTGCCCTGGTCCTCGTCATACAGCCCGAAGGCGACGGAGCGCCCGGCATGGACGCCAGGCACTTCATCGGTCAGCGCTTCGAGATCCTGAGGATAAACGTTGCGGCCGCCGACGATGATCATATCCTTCTTGCGGCCAGCTACGAACAGCTCGCCTTTCGAACGATAGCCGTAATCCCCCGTCAGATACCAACCGTCACGGAGCGCCTTCTCCGTTTCATCGGGGCGATTGTAATAACCGGTGAGCATGCAATCACTCTGAACCGCGATCTCGCCGATGCCGCCGTCCTGGACTTCCCGGCCCTCATCGTCCAGAACGCGCAGGCGGACATTGGCTAACGGCCGGCCTGAGGACAACATCGCGATCGTCGCGGCGCCCGGACCCGGCGGCCTGGCAGCGCGCGACTGCATGAACGCGTCGCGGTCGATCTGCTCCACCGCGGGCGGTCGCGCCAGGTCGGACTGCGTCACGGCGAAGACATTTTCCGCCATCGCATAGCAGGTCTGCAGCGCCGCGTCGCGCAATCCGAATGCGCGAAACTTCGAAGCGAACGCCTGATGACTCGCATGGCGGACGGGCTCGGAGCAATTGATAACCGCGCGCCAGGACGACAGATCGACGCCCTCGAGGTCACGTTCACGGATCCGCTGCGCGCAGAAGTTGAAGGCGAAGTTCGGCAGCCAGGTGAGCGTGCCTTGATACCGGCTGACGGATTGCAGAAGGCGGTAAGGTGCGCGCACCCAGTCAAAGGGCGAACTGAGCACCAGCGACACGCCGGCCAGGATCGGCATCAGGAAGCCGGCCATCAGCCCCATGTCGTGATAGAGCGGCAGCCATGAAACCACCACGTCCGATTCATTCAAACCCAGGGCCGCGCCATATGCCGTCAACTGGTTGAAGACCGCCGCGTGCGAAAGCGCGACGCCTTTTTGAAGGCCCGTGGTGCCGGAGGAGTGCTGAAGCAAGACAACATGCTCGGGTTGCCGCTGAAAGCCGGAGAACGATTCAAGCGCTGCGGCTGTCTCCGATTCGAGGTCATCCGTGACGATCAATGCGCGGACGGAATCCCCGGCCTTGAGCGCCGAGCGCACCTCGGCCTCGAATTCCGGATAAGTGACGAGCGCCGCGGGGCGCGTCACCGAAATCAATGAGGCAAGGTCGGCGCGATAGCGTTCCGGTGCTAGCTTTTCGGTCAGGAACGGCATGATCGACGGGATCGCGCCGTGCAGGACGGCGCCCCAAAAGGCATAGATCAAGTCTTCGCCATGCTGGAGGATCAGGACGGCGACCTCGCCCGGCTTCACCCCGGCCCGCGCGAAGCTACGCGCGTAAGCCGTGGCAGCGCTCGCGAGGCGCGCGTAGCTGATGGGCACGTCGTCTCTGCCGGCGTGCTGCAAGTAAACCGCGATCCGGTCCGGGGTCCGCGCGCGAAGCGCCTGCAATCGTCTTGCGAACGTCGTCATTTTTGACGTGCTTGGATCAAGGCCGCGAGCTGGATCAGGCTGTCGAACGATTGCGCGTTCAACTCGGTGTCGGCGATGCGAACGCCGTATGCGTCCTCGACGAAGAGCGCCAGGTCCATCAAGCTGAACGAATCGACCAGTCCGCCGGAGATCAGCGCTGCATCGGGCTCGATTCTCCGACCCGGTTGTTTGATGATCTTTGTGGCAATGAACTTCTCCAGCTCCGCGATCACGTCACTCATGCTGCTCCTTTG
This sequence comes from Anaerolineales bacterium, assembly GCA_036507155.1. GTDB lineage: Bacteria > Chloroflexota > Anaerolineae > Anaerolineales > Villigracilaceae > DASXQN01. The sequence goes on along the minus strand of DASXQN010000247.1, from coordinate 6,092 downwards.
CCGGCGCTTTCGCGCAGATAGGCTTCCATGAACGGATCCAATTCGCCGTCCAGAATCGCCTGCGTGTTGCCGGATTCAAATTCCGTGCGGTGATCCTTGACCATCTGATAGGGATGCAGCACATACGAGCGGATCTGACTGCCCCACTCGGCCTTCATATATTCCCCGCGCAGCACCGCGATCTCCACTTCCTTCTCGGCTTGTTTCATCTCAAGCAGCCGCGCCCGCAGCACGCGCATGGCATTCTCGCGGTTCTGCAATTGCGAGCGTTCATTCTGACAAATGACGACAATGCCCGTTGGGATGTGCGTCAGCCGGACGGCCGTGGCGTTCTTCTGCACGTTCTGGCCGCCCGCGCCCGAAGAGCGGAAGACATCCATCTTCACATCGTTCGGATTGATTTCGATCTCCGCGTCGTCCATGCTCGCCTGCGGCAGCACTTCCACCAACGCGAACGAGGTGTGACGGCGGTGAGCGGAATCAAATGGAGAAAGCCGCACCAGGCGGTGAACGCCCTTCTCCGAGCGCAGATAGCCGTAGGCATAGCGGCCGTTGATCGCGATCGTCACGCTCTTGATGCCGGCTTCTTCGCCCGGCGTCACGTCCAGGATCTCGGTCTCAAAATTGCGCTTCTCGGCCCAGCGCAGATACATGCGCTGCAGCATGGCAGCCCAATCCTGCGAGTCGGTCCCGCCTGCGCCGGCGTGAATCGCCAGCAGCGCGCTATCTTCGTCATACTTGCCGGACAGCATCACCGCAAACGTGCGCTGCTCGAGATCTTCTTCGAGCCGCTTGAGCTCAACTTCCAGCTCGGCGCGCAGAGACTCATCCTTGAGCCGTGCCAGCTCGAACAGATCCGTAAGATGCTGCTCGAAGGCGCGCCAACTCTGAGCGTCTTCGCGCAGCCGCGCCGCGGTCTTCATGACGCGCTGGGCCGCCGTGGAGTCGTTCCAAAAATCAGGGCGTTCTATCTCTTTTTCTAGGTCCGAAAGTTGCGCTTCTTTGCCGGGCAGGTCAAAGACGCTCCAGGAGCTGTTGCGTCAGGTCTTGTGCGGCCTGTAAACGATCAAGCAAGTCTTGCATGGAGCCTCCTAGGCTGCGGACAAAATCCCGTCGACGAATGCGTCCGGGTCAAATGGTTGAAGATCTTCTGGTTGCTCGCCGAGCCCCGCGAATAAGATCGGCAGGCCGAGCTCGCGCTGGATGGCGAATGCCATCCCACCGCGTGCAGATGAGTCCAGCTTGGACAGGATGATCCCGGTTACTTGCACCGCCTCTTTGAAGGCACGCGCCTGACCGAGCGCGTTCTGTCCAGTGGTGGCATCCAGAACAAGCCAGACGGCATGCGGTGCGCCGGACATGGCCTTCCCCACCACCCGTCGGACTTTTTTCAACTCTTCCATTAGATTGAAACGCGTGTGCAAACGGCCGGCGGTGTCGATCAGGACCACATCCACGCTGCGGGCGACGCCCGCCTGGACGGCATTGAACGCCACCGCGCCCGGGTCGCTCTCCGGCGCCCCGGCGATCACTTCGACGCCGAGCCGCTCGCCCCAGACCTGGAGCTGGTCCACCGCCGCGGCGCGGAACGTGTCCGCTGCGCCGATCAATACTGTATCTCGTTCTTGTTGGTATTGCCGCGCCAACTTGGCGATGGTGGTCGTCTTGCCCGAGCCGTTCACGCCGACGATCAGCACAATCGCGGGCTTGTGCGGCCAGGTCAGCGCGGGCGGCGCATCCAGCCGGGCGCGGAGTTCCGCTCGCAGCGCATCCGAAAGCTCATCGGCGCGCCTCAGGCCGCGGGTCCGGACGGTGCGTTTCAGCGCCTCGACCACCGATGTGCTTGTCTCGATCCCGAGGTCCGCCTGGATCAGCAGTTCCTCTAGGTCTTCCCAGGTTTGATCAGTGATCTCGGTCGCGCCGAGCAGGCCGGCCAGGCGACCGAACGCGCTTTTGCCTGTCTTGGAAAGTCCTGCGCGCCAGCGGGAAAGCAGGTCGGGCATGCGCGGCGATTATATCAGGGATGATTTTGAACTGTGATATACTCGCTAGCTTAGTGTAGGCTAAGCGCACCAAGGATTAGTCGCTGAAAGGGCATATAATAGAAATATGGTAGGCCAACCAATTCACGTCACGGACGCAGCCTTTGAAGAGGCGGTGCTGAAATCGGCAGTGCCGGTTATCGTCGATTTCTGGGCGCCGTGGTGCAATCCCTGCAAGATCGTGGCACCGATCCTGGATAAGCTTGCCAAGGAATACGAGGGCAAGATGACCGTTGCCAAGGTGAATACGGATGAGAATCCGGAATGGATGATGAAATACGGCATCCAGGGCATCCCGACGATGCTGTTCGTGGTGAATGGCAAGATCGTGCATCGCCAGGTGGGAGCGGTTCCCGAGCGGATGCTGCGCGATGTGGTGACACAGTTCATGGACGTTACCAGCCAGAATTAGGCGCGAGGCGCCCGGGAACCTGGCCTTGAGAAAACTGCACCTCGTCATCCTGATCTCCAGCCTGACCCTGAGTGCATGCCTTCCCACTTTCCTGCAACCCACCGACGGGTCACAGAACACGGACACACAGGCGACCATTGCCGCCGGGCTGACGCTGGCCGCGCAGACGCTCCAGATCGAAGCCACCCCTACGCTGGCCTTTCCGAGCGCCACCCGCGCCGCCACGCGTACCGCGACGCTGACGCGCACTGCCAGCGCCGTCCCCACGACGCCGGCTGCATCGAACGATACACCCACGGCAACCACGTTCGCGACCTTCACCACCGGGACGGCCGTCACGCCCACGAACGTAACGGGCACGCCTGGCACGCCATTCCTGGCAACAGCCACGAGTGGAAGCCCAACCTCCACGCTGTTTCCGCAGTTCTTCGGCACGCAGCCCCCGGATATTCCGTTCGGCCTGCTGACGTTGATCAACACGTCGAAGAGCGAGGTCTATATCTCGCTGCAATGCAAGACATCGAACGGACAGGTGAGTATTCTGGAGTACCCGGTCCGGCGTCGCCTGGGAATCCGTGCGCCGGCAGGCACATACATCTACGTAGCCTGGGTTGGCGGCAAAAAGATGAGCGGCCATTTCTCTCTCGGAAAAGCGGCCGAGAAGACGATCACGATCTTCAAAGACCGTATTGTGATTAAGTAACAAGGAGCAAAAGACTAAAAATGAAAAAGATCCTGCAGATTTCACTGGTGCTGGCGGCGTTGTTGAGCGCATGCGGCCCGCAAGGCACGCCCACCATGAGCGCCGCCGACGTGCAAGGCACGGCGGTGGCTGCCGCGTGGACGATGGTGGCGATGACCGAGGCCGCCATCCCGACGGCCACACCGATCCCGCCCACCGATACACCGAGCCCGACGCTGCCAGCCTCCGCTACGCCTCTGCCGCCCCCAACCTCCTCGTTCCCGACGGCGCTGCCGACGCAGAACGCGAGCGGCACCGACACGTGTGTCCATCCATTGAACATGGCTGAGGCTGGTCCAAAACACACCACGCTTATCCAAAATCAATCCGGCGGAACGATCAATCTGTCGCTGACCTTGTACACTCCGAATGCATTCGGACAGTGCGGTTCCATCTCCTGGGGCGGTGTTGCCAAGAATGGCTCCATCACCATTGGGCTTCCCGCGGGCTACTGGTTTGCATACGCCTGGGTAACGCTCAAGGGCGGGAGCAGCGCCGAAGTGTCGGGTTCGTTCTTCGTCCAGCCTGCACAATTTGACAAGATCGAGCTGTGCGTACGAAGCGAAGTCATCGTATACAAGCCCGGCTGCTAGGAAAAATCTCCAGCTCCTAAACCAAAAAACCGCTCAACCAATGAGCGGTTTTTTTGATTCTGAGGGCGGCGCAGCGATCCCGCCCATGCCTTCACTCGCTGACGCGCTCGATCTTCGCACCCAAAGAGCGCAGCTTTTCGTCCACGCGCTCGTAGCCGCGCTCGATCTGACTCACGTTGCCGATCTTGGAGGTCCCCTTTGCCGCCAGCGCGGCGAGCACGAGGGCCATGCCGGCGCGTATGTCGGGGCTGTCCAGCTTCTCGCTGTAAAGTTGAGTTGGTCCCTGGATGAGGCAGCGGTAAGGATCGCACAGGATAATGCGCGCGCCCATACTGACGAGCTTATCGGTAAAGTACATCCTGCCCGAGAACATCCAGTCGTGGAATAGAACCGATCCGGCCATCTGCGTGGCCACAGTGATGGCGATGCTGGTCAGATCCGTCGGGAACGCGGGCCAGACGTTGGTCTTGACCTCCGGAATGGCGCCATCCAGGTCGGGGGTGATCGTCCGGCTCTGCTCGGCGGAGACGAGCAGGTCGTCGCCGTCCAGCTGCCAGTGGACACCGAGTCGCTGAAAGACCTGGTCCACCATTTTCAAATGCTTGACGCCGGCTGAACGGACGCGGATATCGCCGCGTGTCACGATGGCCCCGCCGACGAAACTGATCACTTCGAGATAATCCGGACCGATCGTGAACTCGCCGCCGTGCAGCCCTTTCACGCCGCGGATGCGCAGGGTGTTCGAACCGATCTCATGGATGTCAGCCCCAAGGCTGTTCAAGAAATGACACAGCTCCTGCACGTGCGGCTCGGACGCGGCGTTGTGGATGACGGTCGTACCCTTGGCAGTCACCGCAGCCATAATGCCGTTCTCGGTCGCCGTGACGCTAGCCTCGTCCAGCAGGACGTCCGCGCCGATCAGCTCGGGCGCGCTGAATTCGAAAACGCGATCATACGAGACCCGCGCGCCCAACGCGCGCAGCGCAAGGATGTGCGTATCCAGGCGGCGGCGGCCGATCACATCCCCACCCGGCGGCGGCAGGCGCAGCCCCTGCTCGCGCGCCAGCATCGGACCCGCGATCAGGACAGAGGCGCGAATGCGTCGGCACAGATCCGGATCCAGTTGGGATGCCTGCAAATTTGCGGCGGTGACGCGCCAGGAGTTGGATCCGAGCTCCTGCACGTCGACGCCGAGACTCTCCAGCAGGCGACGCATGTCAACGACATCCCGGATCTGGGGAACATTGTGCAGCGTGATCGGCTCGCTGGTCAGCAGGCACGCGGCCAACAAGGGCAGCGCGGCGTTCTTGTTCCCCGAGGGCGTGATCTCGCCTTTGAGCGGCGCCCCGCCTTCAATGATGAATTTTTCCATGCGTATACCTCGGCGCTGATTCTAACGCGGCTTGTACGGAACGCAACACAGCGTTTCAACATTACAATTGACTTGCACTCAGGAGACACCGCGAGCCATCGACTATAATCGCAAAATGATCTGGATCGGGATCGCACTTCTGGGGCTGGCAGCCGGCTGGCTCGTCAATTACCTTGCAGATGTTCTTCCGATGACGCGCCGGTTTTCGCGACCGGCTTGCTCAAACTGCGGGCATGAGCGTGCGCTCATGGACTATTTGCTGCTGCGCCCGTGCCGGTCGTGCGGCAGCCCGCGCAGCTGGCGCAGTTACCCCGTGCAGGCGGTCCTGCTCATCGCGACGTTATACATGTGGGTCGATCCGTCCAAACGGCTCGGGTTCTGGCTGTCGTTTATCTTGCTGATCTTCCTGGCGGTCGTCTTCGTCATCGACGTGGAACATCGCTTGATCCTGCATCCCGTGAGCCTGACCGGCGCGGTTTTGGGTCTCGGGATCGGAATCTACCTGCACGGCCTCACCACCACTTTGATCGGTGGAGCAGTGGGCTTCGGATCGATGCTGGTATTGTACTATCTGGGAGAGGTCTTTACACGGTACATGTCCAAGCGGCGCGGCGAACAAATCGATGAGGTTGCGCTTGGATTTGGCGATGTCAATCTGGCGGGGATCATCGGACTGCTGCTCGGCTTTCCGCTCGTGATTTTCGGATTGCTTTTTGCCATCCTGGTCGGCGGCGCGTTCAGCCTGCTTCTCGTGCTGGTAATGCTCTTCCGCCGCAAGTATCAAGCCTTCACGGCGATTCCCTACGGGCCCTTCCTCATTCTGAGCGTTCTGTACGCCCTATACCGCTAGCATTCGGCGCCAGGCGGTATCCGAAACCGCGGATCGTCAAAATCCGCACCGTCTTTGCGGGGTTCGTTTCCATCTTCTACT